>LGGY01000116.1 GCA_001509335.1 Fidelibacterota bacterium 46_43 | reverse complement strand
TCGTACCCTCATTCCCTCTGCGTCTCCGCGCCCTCTGCGGGAGAAAAAAATTCTCCGCGCTCTCTGCGAGCTCCGCGGGAGGCAAAACTCAAAACTTAAAAACTCAAACTCTCTACTCACCACTCTCCACTCTCAACTCTCCTTTATTCTTACTGCTTGTAACCCCAAAGTTTGTTAATTTCCAGCGAAACGTTATTCATAAGAAACGAGGAAATCATGATTGATCTGACCCTGAATCCCGCACAGTTGAAACAGACCGTTCAGCGGTGTAAAGAACGTAATATCATTATTCCAACCTTTGAACAGATGAAAAATCCGGAAAAGATCCCGGATCCTATAAAAGAAGAATTGAAGTCTGTCGGACTTTGGGATGTTCATCCAAGAAACCTCTTCAGGATCACGTGGAAAAATGAACCGGTCTCGGAAGGCGGAGGTTATGATGGTGTGAACTATATCGAGCTCCCCCCGGAACTCACAGGAGTGAAGGCACGAATTATTGCTCTTGTAGGGAAGTGGTTTCCTACCGGCTCCCATAAAGTAGGGGCAACCTTCGGATGTCTGGTTCCCCGGCTGGTGACAGGACAATTCGATCCCACATCACAGAAGGCAGTCTGGCCTTCCACGGGAAATTACTGCCGTGGCGGGGCTTACAATTCCGCCCTTCTGGCCTGTGAATCCATCGCCATCCTTCCGGAAGAGATGTCCCAGGAACGCTTTGAATGGCTCTCCCGTGTCGCCGGCGAAGTCATCGCCACACCGGGCTGCGAAAGTAATGTAAAGGAAATTTTCGATAAATGCTGGGAACTGAAACGGTCCAGGGGAAGTCACGTGGTGATTTTTAACCAGTTTGATGAACTGGGCAATCACCTGTGGCACTACGAAGTCACCGGACGGGCCATGGAAGAGGTGCTTACAAAGGAAATGAAACCCGGGGACCGATACTCCGGTGTGGTATCGTCCTCCGGTTCTGCCGGGACCCTGGCCTGCGGCGATTACCTGAAAGAAATCTATCCCACATCCAAAATCACTGTGGCCGAAGCTCTTCAGTGTCCCACCCTGCTCAATAACGGTTTCGGCGGCCATCGCATCGAAGGCATCGGCGATAAACACGTCCCCTGGATCCACAATGTAAAAAATACCGATTTTGTCATCGCCGTGGATGACGAACATACCATCCGCCTCATGCGCCTGTTTAACGAGGAAAAAGGCAAAGAATATCTTGTCAACCAGGGTGTAAACCCATCCCTTGTAGAGAATCTGGACCTCCTGGGGATTTCATCCATCGGGAATATGGTGGCGGCGATTAAATATGCCAAATACAATGAACTCACGGAGAAAGATATCGTTCTCACCGTTTTCACCGATTCCATGGAACTCTACGGTTCACGGTTGCGGGAACTTCATGAGACCTCCGGTAAATATTCCCGGGATGATGCCATCCGGGACAGTGAAATCCTGAATCAGATCACCATTGACAATATGCTGGAACTGGATTATTACGGCAAGAAGCGCATCCACAACCTGAAATACTATACCTGGATTGAACAGCAGGAAAAACCGCTGGATGAACTGAATGCCCAGTGGTATGACGCGGAAAAATACTGGGGTTCTATCCATCAAATGGCTCCAAAAATTGATGAATTGATCAAAGCGTTTAACGAAAAGACAGGTCTGTTGAAATAATGTCCATTTTGATTAAAAATCCCCGTCTGGTCTGCCGGATGAAAGGTGACTGGAAGGATGGCGGTGATTTGCTGGATTCCTTTTCCGGCGGACACATTTATATTGAAGGCAATCAAATCGTATCAGCCGGTCCTGAACCTTTTACCGGCCATGCCGATACGGTGATTGAAGCATCCCGTATGGTGGTTTTGCCGGGGCTGGTCAACACCCATCATCACTTTTTTCAAACCCTCACACGGAACATCGTAGCAGTTCAGAATTCCGAACTATTCGACTGGCTGATCACCCATTATGAAATCTGGAGGGGGATTAGCAGTGAAGCCTTTTATGTAAGTGCCAAAACCGCCATGGCGGAACTTCTGAAATCCGGCTGCACTACCAGTTCGGACCATTTGTATCTCTTTCCCCGTGAAGCGGAAACAATCCTCATCGACCGGGAAATTGAAGCAGCCCGGGATCTGGGAATCCGTTTCCAGCCTACCCGGGGCTCCATGTCCATGAGTCAAAAGAACGGCGGACTCCCCCCCGATGATGTAACCCAAACGGAAAATGAAATCCTCAAGGATACCCTCCGTCTGATCAAAACATATCATGATCCGTCTCCCGGTGCCATGACCCGGATCGCCCTGGCACCCTGTTCGCCTTTTTCCGTGACCCGTGAACTGATGAAAGAAACGGCAAAACTCGGGAAAGACTACGGGGTGCAGATACACACCCATCTGGCAGAGACAAAGGATGAAGAAAATTTCTGCCTGGAAAAATTCGGCCAACGGCCTTTTGATTACATGGAATCCCTGGGTTGGATCGATTCTCACGCCTGGTTTGCCCATTCCATCTATCTGAATGAAGATGAAATCCACCG
>LGGY01000115.1 GCA_001509335.1 Fidelibacterota bacterium 46_43 | reverse complement strand
TTTTCCTGCATCAGGATTTCCGGACTCTCAGCCCGGGGAAGAATCACAAGGGCGCTAAGGGCTACAATAATCCAGGGCCATGGACGGATGGTATAGTGGGCGATGGTAAACCAGAGGGTGGCAAAGAGGCTGTGTTTTTCGTCCTTGGCACTCATCATCCGCTGAGCCACATATCCGCCGCCGCCGGGATCTGCCCCGGGATACCAGCTGGACCACCATTGAAGTCCGATATGAGCAATAAAAGCCCCCACACTCAAAGACAGCACGCCACCTGTAACTCCATCAAGCACTCCGGAATTTCCGATTTTGGGTACAAAACTCATTACCTGCGGAGCCAACTTTTCTTTCAGTCCCGACATACCACCCACAAGTGGCAGGCGGACAACCAGTACTGCCAGTACAATGCAGCCTACCATGGCAAACACAAACTGAAAACTATCGGTCCGGGCAGTTCCCAAAAGGCCGGAGGCCGAGGCATAAACGGCAATAATCATGGCTGCGATCGTCACCAGTAAAAAGGCATTCATCCCCGGCAGCGTGACCAGGAAGATTTTTTCCATCGCCAGATGAACCCATCCCAGGACGATGATATTCATGAAAAGTCCCAGGTACAGGGCCCGGAATCCCCGGAGAAAAGCGGCTGCTTTTCCGCTGTAGCGCATCTCAACAAATTCCACATCGGTCATCATACCGGACCGTCGCCAAAGACGGGCGTAGAAAAAGACTGTCAACATCCCGCCGATGGCCATATTCCACCAAAGCCAGTTTCCGGCTATACCGTTCCGGGCAACCAGTTCGGTAACGGCCAAAGGCGTATCGGCAGCAAAGGTTGTGGCTACCATGGCCGTCCCTGCCAGATACCAGGGCAGATTCCGGCCGGATAGAAAAAATTCCCCCGTATTTTCTCCGGCTTTGCGGGAATAATAGATGGCTATACCGAAAATCACGGCAAAAAAAACCACGATGACCGCAATATCCAAACCGTTCAGATTCATGTCAACATCTCCTATGATAGGTTGCTTACAAATTTTCTGCAGAATTTAACGGTAATTGACTACATAAAGCAAAGGTTAGTCAACTTTTACAGGGCCCGGCTTATCTCCTCTACAATTTCACCGAATTTTTCAAGTGTATAATTCACGGCATCCGGTTTGGACATATCCACACCGGCATTTTTCAGCAGATTGATGGGATAATCAGAACCGCCTGCCTTCAGCATATCCAGGTAATCGGATACAGCCTGCGGATTGCCATCAAGAATTTTGCCGCTGAGATAGGTGGAAGCACTGATGCTGGTTGCATATACATAGACATAAAAACTCCGGTAAAAATGGCCGATACGGCCCCAGGTCAGTTTATACAGGTCATCCAGAACCAGAGAATCTCCATAATAGGATTTCAGGATGGTCATGTATGTTTCATTGAGGGTTTCAGCGGTGATGGGAATGCCGGCTTCAGCCTTTTCATGAATGGTTTTTTCAAATTCGGCAAAGAGAACCTGGGTATAAAGAGTCCCTACAATATTGTCCGCCCATTGATCCATGAGGGCAAGGCGGATATTGGGATCTTCGGTGGTCTTCAATAAATGGTCCAGAAGAAGAGCTTCGTTCATGGTGGAAGCCACTTCCGCAACAAACAGGCTGTAATCTGAATAGATATAAGGCTGGTTTTTATTTGTCAGCATACTATGAATGGTGTGTCCAAGTTCATGAGCCAGGGTAAACATATTATCCCGGGTGTCATTGTAATTCATCAGGATATAGGGATGAGGCGCATCGTACGTTCCCCAGGAGTAAGCCCCGTTGGTTTTCCCCTGCGTTTCATAGACATCAATCCACCGGCCGTACAGGCCTTCCTTCGCCAGTTTCAGATAATTTTCACCAAGGGGATGGAGAGCTTCCAGGACCTTTTGACGGGCTTCATCATAGGGGACTTTTTCTCCTGCTTCGGGTACAATGGGAACACTTGTATCATACAGGTGAAGATTATCCACGCCTAATACCCGTTTCCGGAGTTCCATGTATTTCCGGAGGGGCTCCAGGTTATTATGGACACTTTCAATCAGCTTGTTATAGACATCCGTTGGAATATTGTCACTGAAAAGGGAAGCATGAAGGGTGCTTTCAAAATTCCGGGCCCGGGCATAAAAAATATCTGTTTTAAGCATCCCGTCGAAGGCCGCGGCATTGACATTCTGAAATTTCTCATAGGTCCCATACATTCCTTCGAAAGCTCCACGACGTACATCCGGATCTTCGGAATACAACATTTGATAATAACGGCCCGGGGAGAGTTCAACCCATTTTCCCTCTTCATTTTTAACTTTGGGGAAACGGATGTCTGTGACCGTCAGCATCTCGTAAACCCGTCCCGGTGTACGGGCCATATCACCGGTCATGGCAAGAAGCCGTTCCTGGTCCGGATTCAATATATGGGGTCGACTCCGGTTCAGGTCATGAAAATAATGGCCGTACATATCAAGTCCGGGTGTGTTTTCTATATAACGATCCAGTGTTTCACCGGGAATTGTCTGGAGTTCGGGAACGATGTACGACAC
>LGGY01000251.1 GCA_001509335.1 Fidelibacterota bacterium 46_43 | reverse complement strand
TTTTGCGGGCTGGTTTGACGATGATATTGGACAGTGGTTGCCGTGTGCGGATATTGGCCTTGTTCCGGGCGGAACGACCCAGTTCCACAATCTTGATGATGGTGTCAATCCGTTCGGAAAGTGCTTCATCAATGCAGGATTCATCTGCTTCAGGAAAGGGATTCAGATGGATACTCTCCGGGGCATTTTTATCCACGGAAAGAACCATGTTCTGGTATATTTCTTCTGCGACGAAAGGTATAATGGGAGCCATCGTAAGGATGATGTTTTTCAAGGCTGTGTAGAGAGTAAAATATGCTGCCAGTTTGTCGCTGTCGTTTTCACTTTTCCAAAATCGGCGGCGGCTTCGCCGGACATACCAATTAGACAGAATATCCAGAAGTAATTCAAATTTACGCATAAGTCGTTCAACATGATAGCTATCGTAATCTTCCCGGGCTTCTTTGACAAAAGTATAAACTTTGGACAAAGCCCAGCGGTCCAGGTCGGTTAAAGAGTCCCGGTCTACCTTCCCGGTAACGGGATTATATTCATCGAGATCGGCGTAGGTGATATAAAATGAATACATGTTCCAAAGTGTGAGGAGCTTTTTGCGGATTTCATCAGCCGGTCCATATCCGAAATTGAGGTTGTTTTCTGGATTGTGAGCTGTAAAGATCCACCGCATCACGTCCACACCCATCTTGTCTGCGGCGTCTTCAAACCAGATGGCATTTCCAGCGCTTTTATGCATGTCGTTGCCGTGCTCATCCTTTACCAGGGCATGTCCCAGTAAGGTTTTAAAGGGTGCTTTCTTTTCCAGAACCGTGCTCATGGCCAGGAGTGAATAAAACCAGTTCCGAAACTGTCCCGGCAGACTTTCGGTGACAAAATCTGCAGGGAACCATTGTTTCCAGTATTCCCGGTTTGAAAGGTATCCCAGGGTGCTGTAGGGAACAATCCCGGCATCCAGCCAGGGATTTCCCACATCGGGGATCCGTCTGGATACACCACCGCATTTGGAACATGCAATTTCGACCTTATCAATATATGGTTTATGCGGACTGTGTCCCTCAAAGTCTTCCCAGCCCTTTACGGCCCTTTTTTTAAGCTCTTCTTTCCCGCCGATGACTTCAAAATGGCCGCAGGCATCACAGACCCAGATCGGCAGACTGAGCCCCCAGTACCGCTTTTTGGAGATCATCCAATCATGCATGTTTCTCAGCCAGTCCAGCTCCCGCTCCCGGCCCCAGGCGGGAATCCATTGGATATCATCCACAACCTCCGCAATTTCATGGCGAAGTTCATCCATGGAAATAAACCACTCATCCACCAGGCGAAAAACCAGTTCCGTGCCATGGCGCCAGCAGGTGGGATAACGGTGGGTAATCTGATCCCGCTTATAAAGAATGCCTTTTTCCTTGAGGGATGAAAAAATATCCGGGGCAATAGACTGGACATTTTTACCTGTCAGCCAGTCAAATCCTTCAAGATAATTTCCGAATTCATCGATGGGTGCAATAACGGCAATGTCGTTTTCTTTGGACAGGGCAAAGTCCTCCTTGCCACATCCGGGAGCGATATGGACAATGCCTGTTCCGTCGGAATCACTGACTTCATCCCAGGCGATCACGACGTGACGGATACCCTTCTGGGCTGTGAGTTCATCGAAAGGTCCGTCATATTCCAATCCCAGTAAATCCGTCCCCTTCAGGGTTTCTATGAAGGTATATTCTCCCTTGAGGATGTTTGTAAGGTTCTGTGCCAGGTAATATATTTCGTTACCTTGTTTTACTTTGACATAATCCAGGTCCGGATGAACCGCCGCGGCAGTATTGGCGGCAAGTGTCCACGGGGTTGTGGTCCAGACCAACAGGTATTCGTTTTCTTTATTTTTCAGGCGGAATTTTGCGAAAATCGTGGGGTGGGTCAGTTCCTTGTATCCTTCAGTAGCGATTTCATGCTCACTCATGGCTGATCCGCACTGGGGACACCAGGGCATCACATCATATCCTTTGTAAATCATGCCCCGGTCGTAGCACTTTTTTAAAAAATGCCAAATGGTATAATTGTTTTCATCGGACATGGTATAATACGAATTGTCCCAGTCCATCCAGTACCCCAGCCGTATGGATTGTTTTGTTTGGATTTTTGAGTATTTATTCACCCGGTCTTTGCAGGCCTGGACAAATTTTTCTATGCCATACGCTTCAATATCCGTCTTGGATTTAAACCCAAGCTCTTTTTCCACTTCCACTTCAACCCAGAGTCCCTGGCAGTCGAAGCCGTTCTGATAGCGGAGCTCTTCCCCCAGCATGGAATGATAGCGGTTAAAGACATCTTTCAGGGTTCTTCCCCAGGCATGGTGGACTCCCATGGGATTATTGGCGGTAATGGGGCCATCCAGAAAGGACCATTTCTTATGTCCTTTGTTTTGTTCACGCAGTTTATTGAAAATGTCTTTTTCTTCCCAGAATTTCAACTTTTCGTGTTCCAGCTGGATGAAGTCCACTTTGCTTGATACCGGTTTGTACATGAAAATCTCCCGATTGATACCGTGATTTCAGATCATTTCTGCCATGATTTTCCCATCCCCTT
>LGGY01000153.1 GCA_001509335.1 Fidelibacterota bacterium 46_43 | reverse complement strand
GGTGGGGGAGAGAATAGCCCCGGACTTTAGCCCATGATAACAAAAAAGCCCGCTGAAACGGGCTTTTTGTATGTAAGAGAGGATGGTGATAAATATCAAAGGGTCGGTATGATTTCGTCAATGAGTCCTAACAGTGTTTCCAGCTCTTCCGGCTGACGGTCTGCCATGTGGGCAATCCGGAAGGTTTTTTCCTTCAGGTCCCCGTAGCCATTGGAAATCTGGTACCCCCTTTCACCCAGTTTGGTATTCAGATCCTTCACGGAAATACCCCGGGTGTTTTTTATACAGGTCACGGTGTTGGACGCATACTCTTCCAACGGAAAAAGTTCAAAATGTTCCTTTGCCCAGGCACGGGTCCGTTCAGCCATTTTCAGATGACGTGCAAAGCGGTTTTCAAGCCCTTCTTCATTCAGGATATAATCCAGTTGGACATCCAAAGCGAACATGTGGCTTAGGGATGGTGTGGAAGGATACTGATAGGGTTTTTTCAGGATATATTTGTACAGATCCAGAAGATCCAGATATCCGCCCCGATATTTCACCTGTTTGCCGTATTCCAGAGCCCGCTCGCTGGCTGAACACATGGAAAATCCCGGAGGAAGACCGATGGCTTTTTGGGTGGAAGTGATACATATATCCACGCCCAGCTCATCGACGGGAATGGGGGTACCCCCCATGGAAGAGACGGCATCCATGAGCCATAAAACATCGGGATACTTTTTCCGGACCTCGGCGATGTCTTCCACAGGATTCATCAAGCCCGTGGATGTCTCGTTATGGGTAATGGTAAAAACATCGTATTTCCCGGTGGACAAATATTCATCTACGATTTCCGGAGTCGTCGGATGTCCCCATTCCGCCCGGACAAGGTCCACCGGGACATTATTGCATTCTGCCAGTTTGGCCCAGCGGTCGCCAAAAGCTCCCACAGAGAAAACTACAGCTTTTTTTGCCGTGACAGACCGGATGGATCCCTCCATCAGGCCTGTGCCTGATGTGGTTGATAAAAGTATGGGGTTCTGTGTCATAAAGACTTTTGCAACTTTTTCCGATACCCGTTTCTGAAGCTCGGTGGCGTCCTTGGTCCGGTGACCGATCATGGGCGTCCCCATGGCTTCAAGAACTTCCGGCCTGACGTCAACCGGTCCGGGAATAAAGAGTTTTTTGTGCATAGGACCTCCTAGAAATTTGGGTTATTTTAAACATATCAATGAACAAATACAGGTAAAAGTTTAAAAAAAACGACAATTATTTTTTATTTCTCAAAATATGTCGGATAATTGTATCTGTTTCCGCTTCGGGATTCTCCAGGGCAAACCGCTCCACGGCTTTCAAGACATCAGTCTTCCGAAATCCCAGCGTTTCCAATCCGGCAAGGGCTTCTTCCACCCGCCGCTCCATGGGACCTGCTGGTGCTGAGCCGGTCATTTCCGCCAGTTCTTCTTCAGACAGCTTTTCTTTAAGTTCAATGATGATCCGCCGTGCCTTTTTTTCACCGACGCCGGGAATCCTGGTCAGGCTTTTGATATCTCCCGACAGGATACAGCGCCGGAATTCATCAGGTTTGATACCCGAGAGCATGATTTGTGCATTGCGGGGACCGATGCCATTCAGGGAGATGAGTTTTAAAAAGAGATTCTTTTCCTCGGGATCAGCAAAGCCGTAGAGGCTTATGATATCCTCCCGGACGTGCAGGTAGGTAAATAACTGACAGGATTCACCGGTTTCCGGCAGGGATTCATAGGTATTCAGCGTGATAAACACATCGATATCCACAGACCCCGCCTGAATAACGGCAGTATCAGGATGTTTTTCTGTCAGTATCCCTCGGAGACTTGATATCATCGGGATCTCCTTTGTGTGTTTTCCGGGGTCATCAGTGATTCGTATTTCATGTGGTGGCAATGGGTCAGGGCGATCGCCAGGGCATCGGATGTGTCCATTTCCGGCGGGAGGCTTGCCAGTTTTAAGAGTTTCATCACCATGTACCGTACCTGTTCCTTGGATGCCCCGCCATTTCCTGTCAATGCCTTTTTGATATAGCGGGAAGCATATTCAACGACGGGAATGTCCAGATTCCGGGCCGCCACCATCAAAACACCCCGGGCATGCCCCAATAGGAGGGAGGTGCGGGGGTTCCGGTTGGAATAGGTTTCTTCGATGATCACCAGTTCCGGTTTGTAATGGATGATTACATTCCCCAGTTCCCGGTACAGATGGTACAATTTATCCGAAAAGTTCATGGTCCGGCTGTTTCTGATTACACCGGTGGCAATAAACCGGGTATGATGGGGCTTATACTCAATGAGTCCGTATCCGGTGGTGTTCAACCCCGGATCTATGCCGAGTATGATCACTCATTCTCCAGCGCGTTCATGATCTCTTCCGGGATATCTGAATTTTCCCAGATGTTCTGGATATCATCATGATCTTCCAGAAGATCATAGAGTTTCATGAATTTTTCCGCCGTGTGTTCATCTTCAATTTTTACCGTTGTACCGGGGACCTGAGAGATTTCCGCACTTTCTATGGGATATTTTTTCTCCAGGATTTCATGGATATCGTTAAAAAGAGAGGGATCGGTGCTGATTTCGAAATAATCGCCATCCCGTTTCATGTCCTCGGCTCCGGCTTCCAGTACATCCACCATCAGCTCATCTTCATCCACACCTTCTACCGGTATCAGGATGACACCCTTGCGGGTAAAATTCCAGGCAACCGATCCGTTCTCCCCCAAATTTCCCCCGTGTTTGCTCAGGATATGACGGATTTCGGAAACCGTCCGCTGTTTGTTGTCTGTGACTGCTTCCAGTAAAAGCGCCACTCCCCCCGGACCATATCCTTCATAGGTGATTTCCTCGTAGTGAACTCCCTCCAGCTCACCGGTCCCCTTTTTTACGGCCCGCAGGATTGTATCGTTGGGGATATTACTTGCCCGGGCTTTCAACAAGGCGGTCCGCAGACGGGGATTGGCATTCTCGTCGCCACCCCCTTCACGGGCAGCAATGCTGATCTCCTTCAGCAGTTTTGTCCAGATTTTTGCTCGTTTGGCGTCCTGGGCCGCCTTCCGGTGCTTGATGTTTGCCCACTTTGAATGACCGGCCATTGATACCTCAATATTTGTTCTTCTGTCGTTTTTTATGGATATAAATTTCCGGATTTCTTGTGTTTCCGGAATTCAGGGTAAATTTAAAAATTCCTTCATTCATTGCACAGAATAATCAGGGGATCATCCGGAGTACATCTCGTTGATCAGGGCTGCATACCGGGATTCTACAACCTGTCGCTTGATTTTCAGGGTGGGTGTCAGTTCGTCTTTTTCTATGCTGAAGGGTTCGGGCAGCAGGATGAATTTCTTAACCTGTTCGTACCGTGAAAAAGGTTTCATCCGGTCTTCAACCTCTTTCCGGATGATGTGGAATATTTCCGGATCTTTCACAGCCTCTTCCAGTGGGAGGATCGGTTTCCCTTGCTTTTCGTAGTATTTCGCCAGGGTCTCCTGGGATAGGACAATCAAGGCACTGACAAAATTCCGACCATTGCCTGTGACCATGACCTGTTCAATCCAGGGGCTTGTCTGCAGGGCATTTTCAAGGGGCTGGGGACTGATGTTCTTTCCTCCGCTTGTGACTATGATGTTTTTCAGCCGGCCGGTGATATAAATGAATTGATTCTCATCCAGCGTTCCCAAATCCCCGGTGTGAAACCAACCATCCCTGTCGATGGCTTCCGCTGTTAATTCCGGATCCTTGTAATACCCCTGAGTCACATTCTCACCCCGGACCAAAATCTCCCCTTCTTCGGAAATTTTCACCTCGTTGCAGTCAATGGGCTGACCGACTGAACCGGAACGGTTCGCTTCCGGTTTGTTCAGGGCAATAATCGGTGCTGTTTCCGTCAATCCATATCCTTCAATGACACTCAGGTGGATAGACCGGAGAAAATCGCCAATTTCCGGTGTCAGAGGAGCTCCGCCAGAGATAAACATGCGGAGTTGTGGACTGACGGCTGCCAGGATTTTTTTGTATACCAGTGCATTGTAGAGCCTGTCTTTAAAACGGTCGGCAATGTTGTATGTGACTTCACCCTGTGTATACCTGAAATGTTTTGTTCCCTGGGCCATGGCACTTTTGAAAATGGTCCGTTTCAAATCCGACATAACAGAAATTTCTCCCTGAAGATTTTCGTAGATTTTTTCCAAAAGCCGGGGGACTGTATTGATGATGGTCGGTTGAATTTCTTTGGCATTGTCAATGACGGTTGCAATGCTTTCAGCGTAGGCAATCTGAGCGCCGACGAAAAGGGGACAGTAATATCCGGCCATGCGTTCAAAGGCATGACTCAATGGCAAGAAGCTGAGGAAACGGTCTGAAGGGTAAATGGGAAGAGACCGGATGGCGGAGAAAGCATCTGTGATGATATTCCGATGAGTCATCAGCACACCTTTAGGCTCCCCCGTGGTTCCGCTGGTGTAATTGATGGCAATCACAGCCTCAGGATCCAGCTCGGTGAGGCTATCCAGGTAGGCAATCCGTTCATCCATATCTGTTTTTGATAGTCTGAGCCATCGAAGATGGGGGATATCATCCCGTATCCGGTCGATGGAATACAGGGAAATTCCAAGCTCCTTCAGCATTGCTTCATGAGGCTCCAGAAGATCCCGGTTTTCTACAAAGAGGGCCCTGGCTTCCGAATGCCGGAGCATGTTTTTCGCGTGTTCGCTGCTCAGGCTTGTATAGAGGGGGACCAGGACTGCGCCAATACTTTGAACGGCCAGATCAATGACCGGCCATTCAAAACGGTTTCCACTCATGAGGGCGATTTTATCACCGGATGTAAATCCCTCTTTTTTTAAAAAGGAGGTCATTCGGACGATGATATTGCCCAGTTGGTCAAAGGTGATAGATTCGTATTCCGGGCCGTCAAATTTCTGATAAACTGCCGGCCGGCTCTGCTGAGTCTGGATCTGCTCCCAAATAACTTCCGGAATCGTTTTCATTTTTTTTCCCTCCGTTTGTTTAAATTTAACACTTTTTAACACTCAACACTCAATTCATCCTTCAAAACAAATATCCCAACCCAATATAAAGCCCCACATCCCCGTCGTTTTTATCAGCCGCCAGACCACAATCCACGGCGATGATAAAATTTTCATTCATGGCGATACGGAAACCGCCGCCGTAAGCCAGGTGGAGTTCATCATCCCGGACTGTGATTTTTTCGTCATCAGGAGCTCCGCTTTGGTTGTAATCCCAGCGGTTTGTCACCATCCCTCCATCCAGGAAAGTATTCAAAGCCAGGTAAAAATTCTGATTCAGCAGGGTGAAATATGTGAATTTCCACCGGAGTTCGGCATTGCCGAAGGCCACGCCTTCCCCTGTCAGGCGGTTCCGGAAGATACCACGGATGGTTTTCGCTCCTCCAAAGGCATCCCGGGTCTGATACGAGTTAATGTAGTAGGGAAGCATATAAAAGGGAATATTTCCGCTGAGTTTTCCCTGATATCCCAGGCGAAGGGCAAGGGACAGGTCCCGGGGGATCAGAGTCAAATAGTGACGGTGGGTCAGGCTGAGTTGTGTATAGTCGCCTTCGTCATTACCCAGGAGGGAGGGTGCCGCTACCAGAAAAATCTCGGTCCATATACCCTGCATGGGATTGGCTTCATTGTCGCGGGAATCGTAGATGGCTCCGAGTTTCAGGAAGCTTGTGGCACCGCCATCGGCCTGATCGGCGGGGATAATCCCCCACCGGACATATTTGTCAAAAAGTCCTTCTACATCCGGCAGTTTGTCGGCATCTTCCTGCCCTTCATTCAGGGATTCGATATCCACCGGCCCGATATCATGACCGAAATAACCGAAACCGGCCAGCCAGCGAAGATTTTTATGCATCAATTGTCCCTGAAAGTCAGAGGTCACCCTGAAGAGTTTGCGTTCGTGACGGTAGTACACCCGGGAAATATAGTCCGGATTGGCCGGATCGTCATCCACAAAAGATTTATTAAAGGTGGATTCAACCCCGTTAAAACCATAAAAATCCAGTGCTTTTTCCGTTAAATAATTGATTTCAGCCGTCACCCGGATACCATAGGGCATAAGGTATTTGGAATCAAAAAAGAGCTGGTTGATCCCGCTTCCCTTGGTTGTTCTGGACCATTCTCCGTAAATGGAATAATGGTAATCCGGGTATATACTTCCATCGCCATAATTAAAAAAGTTTAGGACAATGCCATAACGGAAGCCCGTATCGGTGTTATAGGCAATAGCCGGGACACCTCCCACGTTCCAGCCGGATTTTGCATCGGGTGCAGGTGATTCTCCCACAGCCAGACAGAATCCTCCCAGCAGTAAAAAAAGGAAGGGTCCTTTCAAAAGATACGTTCCTTTCATGGTTTCCCCTGTGTTTTACTTTCATCGTAAATACCAATCCGGCTGTATTTATCCAGCCTCTTTTCCAACAGTTCATCCAGTGTGAATTGTTTGAGTTTATGCAGTTCTTCCAGAATCACATCTTTGAGAATTTTCGCCATTTTCCGGGGATTGCGGTGGGCTCCCCCCAGGGGTTCCGGAACCACCCGATCTGCGATTCCCATATCGAAAAGATCTTGGGCTGTGACCTTCATGGCTTCGGCAGCCTGTGGTGCCCGGGAGGCATCGCGATAGAGTATGGAAGCACAGCCTTCCGGTGTGATGACGGAATACCAGGTATGCTCCAGCATCACCAGGCGGTCTGCCACACCAATACCCAGAGCTCCACCGCTGGCCCCTTCACCGATTACGATGCTGAGAATGGGAACACTCAGCCTTGACATTTCAAACAAATTCCGGGCAATGGCCTCACCCTGCCCGCGTTCTTCCGCTTCCAGCCCGGGATAGGCACCGGGTGTATCAATAAAAGTAATGACCGGCTTATGGTATTTTTCCGCCAGTTTCATCAAACGGAGAGCTTTCCGGTATCCTTCAGGCTGGGGCATGCCAAAATTCCGGACCATGTTTTCTTTTACATTCCGACCTTTTTGATGACCCATGATCATCACGCCTGTTTCGGCAATCTGGGCAATACCCCCGACGATTGCCGGATCATCCGCAAAACACCTGTCCCCGTGAAGCTCGGTCCAGGTGTCAGTGATCTGATGGATATAATCCAGGGTATAGGGCCTGTCCGGATGCCGGGCAAGCTGGACTCTCTGCCAACGGTTCAGGTTGGCGTAGGTTTTTTGTGCCAGTTCCTCAAATTCTTTTTCCAATACCCGTATTTGCACACTGTGGTTTTCACCGTACAGTTTTTCGCGCTCTTTCAAATCCCGGATTTGGGCTTCAATTTCCGAGAGTTCCCGTTCAAAATCCAAAATAATTTTTGCCATATCCCTACCGTGTTCTGCTAATGGTTCGCACCAACAATTCCACATCCATCATGATGGAATAATTCCGCATGTAAAAGGTCATGTACCGTTCATGCTCTTCTTCGGATATTTCTCCGGATTTTTCAAGCTGAAGAAGGCCTGTCAATCCAGGTTTGTAATATCTTTTATGATCTGCACATGCCGGATCGTCTCCCACGAATGTCCAGTCCCCTTTCAAGATGAGGAACAATTTACCATACCCCTGGGCCAGAGGGGACTTAAAAATAGCGCTGACTGCTGCAGGAAGTGCCAAAAGAATCAGCAGGATCAAACTGACAACGACATCAAAGGTCCGTTTAATAAAGGCGCTGACCGGCTGATAAATATTGAATTGCATATCCACCATGGAAATATCTTCAATGTTTTCCAGGTGAGTTTTCCCGTAGATGGTATCCAGATTTTCGGGGACAATTTTAATATTTACCGGCATCGTTTGAAGCCGGTTCATGATTTGCATCATATCTGAGCTCCGGGTTTCACCGGGGGCAAAGATGATTTCATCGATGTGTTTCATCCGGACGATTTCGGGGATATCTTCAATCCGGCAGATGGTCATGGGGTGGTTGAAATTCAGGCCGGCAAATCCCACAAAGAGGTAACCTGTTTCCGGATGCGCCGTCAGGGCTTTTGCAATTTGTTCTCCCTTGCTGCCGGTCCCCACCACCAGGGTTTTCCGAAGGGTGGATGTATCGTCTGTCCGTTTTCGGAGGAAAATGTGGTAAACCAGCCTCCATCCCGGTAAAAACAGGAGGGTGAGTAAAAAGGCAATGAGAAATACCAGGCGGGAATGGGCAATTGGCGGCATGAAAAAGGTGATGGACCCGTTGATGAGTCCACCCAATACAACACCGGCAAAGGTCCGGGTATAATCAAACTTCCGGTTTCTCAGGGTCCCCAGGGCCAGGATGGCACCCAGATAGACGGCAGCGTAGAGGGGAATGATGGGCTGATAGGTGAAAAACCATGAAGGATCCCTGAAGCGAATCACCAGAGCCAGGGCATGGGCCAAAGCGATCAGGAAAAGATCGAAAAGGGGAGCCCGGAGCTGGTAAAGAATCCTCACAAAAAATTTAAAAAGCAGGTGGAGGAAAATGCCCAGGCGGAGGACCAAGACTGTAAAAAGTCGTTTGCCGGGACCAAAATGTTTACGGACAAACTGATCCATGGCCCGGTAAAAGGCAATCAGGCTGTCAAAAGGGGCTGATTTGGAACTTTCCCCTTTGTAATGAACGATGGTAGTATCCGGAACATAGGTTACCTGGTAACCAGCTTCCCTAACCCGGTAACACAAATCCAGATCTTCCCCATACATGAAAAAGCGCTCGTCAAAGCCTTTCAGTGACTGAATCAATTCTGTCCGGCAGAACATAAACGACCCGCTGACGGCATCAACGGGATAGCTTTGATCAGGATCCAGGTAAGTCAGGTTGTATTTTGCCAGAAAAGAGTTCCCGGGGAAAAGGGCACTGAGTCCCAGCATTTTGGGAATCGCCACCGAAGGCCGGGGAAAGCTGCGTCGGCAGGCCAATTGAAGGGTCCCGTCAGTGTTCAGGATTTTACAGCCTGCCAATCCTGTTTCAGGATGATCCTCCATAAACTGCATCATCACAGTCAGGGTATCTTCCCGGATAATGGTGTCCGGATTGAGAAAAAGGGTATATTTTCCCCGGGCAGTTTTCAGGGCCTGATTGTTTGCCTTTCCAAATCCCAAATTTTCTGAATTGGCAATCAGGTGGACATCCGGGAAAGTTTTCCGGACCATGTCCGGTGTACCGTCCACGGACCGGTTGTCTACTACAAAAATTTCCGTCAATAGATTCCGGGAAGCTTCGCGAACGGATTGAAGACACTGACGCAGAAAATCACGGACATTATAACTGACAATAATAATGGAGATATCGAATGATGAATCTGAAGAATGTGTGTGTTTCATACGTTTATGACGGATTATGACCTGTGAAACAGACTGTTGAATTTCAGTTTCCAAACCATGAGAACCGCCTCCCGGATGATTTTTTTGGACATTTTGGATTGCCCTACGGTGCGGTCAACAAAAATAATGGGAACCTCATGAAAACTGTAGCCTTTTTTCCAGGCGCGGAAATTCATTTCGATCTGGAATGAATAGCCCTGGGATTTGATGGTATCCAGATCAATGTTTTTGAGTAAGGTGCTTTTCCAGCATTTGAAGCCGGCGGTTCCGTCTTTGATGGGCATACCTGTAATCAGGCGGGTATACCAGTTGGCTCCGTAACTGAGAATCAGGCGGTTCAGGGGCCAGTTCACCACATTGATTCCTGTCACATAACGGCTGCCGATGACCCAGTCGTATTCTTCTGCCGCTTTAAAAAGTTTTATCAGATCTTTTGGATCGTGGGAATAATCGGCGTCCATCTGGGCGATCAGGTCATATCCGTGAGCCAGTGCATAATGAAACCCCTTGATGTAAGCAGTCCCCAGTCCCAGTTTTCCCGGGCGTACAATGAGATGGAGCCCCTTATCGTTTTTTTGCATATCCCGGATCAGATCCGCAGTCCCATCGGGAGAATTGTCATCCACAATCAGGATATCCAGCGGATTCAGCTCCAAATTCCGGATATCCCGGATCAGGTTGCCCACATTGGCAATTTCATTATAGGTGGGAATAATAACGATGCGTTTCAATATCCTGTTTCCTTTATGCGTTTGAGGATTGTTTTCAAGGGTGTCAGGGGGATATTGGGCAAGGATTGCACCCGGCTGATATCCAGTCCGCCCTTTAACGGCCGGGGTGCCGCCAATGCCAGCCGGTCCGTGGTGATGGGATGGATCAGGGTTTTGTCCAGATCAAAAATGTCACTGACCAGACAGGCAAATTCATAACGGTTCAAATAATCCGACCCCCCATAATGGATAACTCCTGTAAGCTCCAATTGATCCAAATGTTTCACGGCCAGTGCCAGATCGTCGCTCCAGGTGGGATTGTTGTACTGGTCGTCCACAACATGAATGAGTTTATGGTTCCTAAGGCTTTCCACGACCCAGCGGACAAAGCTTGCCTTTTCGGTGGGGCCTTTGCCGAAAAGGACGTTGGTGCGAATGATCAGATGATTATTGAGGATACGCCGGATCTGGGATTCCCCGCCTAATTTGGATAAGCCGTAGATGTTGATGGGGTCTGGACACGCTGTTTCGTTGTAGGGACCGTCTTCTCCGTTGAAAAGGTAGTCGGTACTGAAATGGATCAGCTTACATGGGTTCAGTGAACACCATTCTGCCAGATAGCGCGGACCGAAGGTATTTACGGCAAAAGCAGTATCGATGGATGTTTCGCAATCATCCACATTGGTAAAAGCCGCCGCGTTCAGAATCAGGGATGGTTTGAATTCATTGCACAGAGTGAATACGGCATTTTTATCACAAATATTCAGGGGGGAATAGGAAGTGCCGGGACTCAAAATATGGTCGTGAATATCTGTTGAAAGGATATTCCACGTGCTATCCCCATAGACCCGGGTCAGATGATAACCCAGCAACCCGTTTCCGCCTGTAATCAGTACATTTTTTGCTTTCATGGCTCTTATGTTCAAAAGCATTGTGAAAATCAATGAAATATAAGGGATTTCCCCCATGAATAAAAAGAACGTTTAGACGTTGTCGGTAGTCATCAGTCGGCAGTGGACAG
>LGGY01000250.1 GCA_001509335.1 Fidelibacterota bacterium 46_43 | reverse complement strand
CCGCCGCCGACTTCCGAGTCCATCAGCCAGTGATCTGCGGGTAAGAGGTTGGCGTTAACCCGGTAATGTGCAAAGAGCGGCTCCTGGCGAGCGTCAATAAATTCCTTCAGCTGTCTTGCCAGTGGGGCAAAGCGGCGGTTAAACCCGAGCATCAACAAAGGTTGGTCTTCCTTTTGGAGCGCTTCTTTGATCTGCTCCAGCTGTTCCTGGTTGATTGCTAATGGTTTTTCGCAGTAAACATTTTTTTCTGCTTCAAAGGCTTCCAGGATTTGCGGCGTGTGCAGGTTGTGACGTGTCAGGATGGCGATCATATTGATGGCGGGGTCGTCAATCACTGATTTTGGATCGCTGGCAGCAAAACCAAAACCAAAGCGCTGCGCCGCGTGGTGGGCGCTGGTACCGGAGGCTGAAACGATCCCAACAGGCGCAACACCGCTGACCTTGTTGACAACTGGCAGGAAGGTGGCATTTGCATAGTTCCCTGCCCCTAAAACGCCCAACGCCAGTATTTCACCAGGTTTTACCCGAACGGTTGGTGCTGCCAGGTTCGGGATGCGGTTTTCTTGAGGGAGATCACCTTCGCCGTAGATGAGAAGAACCCCCATGTGGGGTGCTTCTCCTGTGATCAGCGCATAAGCACCTTCACCCTCTTCGATGGGAATCCTGTGTGTGATCAGGGGAGC
This sequence comes from Fidelibacterota bacterium 46_43, assembly GCA_001509335.1. Taxonomy (GTDB): domain Bacteria; phylum Fidelibacterota; class Fidelibacteria; order Fidelibacterales; family Fidelibacteraceae; genus Fidelibacter. The sequence goes on along the minus strand of LGGY01000250.1, from coordinate 1,913 downwards.
GACATCTAATTTCCTCTGGTCGAGAAGTTCCAGGAAGGCAAGCATATTGCGGTTTTCAGTCCAGCGAACATAACCAATGGGATAATCCTGGCCGTTTTCTTCATAATCTTTATCATAACGTCCTGGTCCGTAGGACCTTGAGACAATTAATGCCAGTTCCTTTTCATAATAGGCTTTGCGTGGGATTTCCAGTCCAACAGCCCCCACAGCGACCACCCTGGCTTTGTCCCGGGCGATTTCACCTGCAAGCTCAACCGGGTCACTTGATTTCGTATCCGCACAGATTATTACGGCATCCACCCCTTTCCCATTGGAAAAGACTTCTGCAGCTTCAACAGCCTTATCCCGGGTTACAGCCTTATGTGCGCCCATTTCTTGTGCAAGCTCAACACGTTTTGGGTCAAGATCGACTGCCAGCACCTGGCACCCGGCGGCATTGGCAATACCGGTGGTGAGCAATCCAAGCAATCCCAGCCCGATGACGGCAACACGTGCGCCCACACCAACTTCTGCCAACCGAAACCCCTGCATGGCAATCGCACCGATGGTGGTGAAGGCTGCTGATTCGAAATCAACATTCTCTGGTAGCCGTGCCAAAAGGTTTTGTGGAACCGACGCAAATTCAGCGTGGACAGCGTGCCCACCGCCGCCGCATGCGACCCGATCGCCGACTTTAAAGCCTTCCAACCCGGGTCCGACTTTGACGATCGTACCGGCTGAAGAATAACCCAAAACCATTGGTTGATCGAGTTTGTTCATCGCTGCCTCAAAAGTGGGAATGAGGCCTTCTCGCTGTGCTTTATTGATCACCTGGCGAGCCAGGTCTGGGCGAGATTTTGCTTTCCCAACCAGGCTTTGCTTGGCAAATTCGACAAGCATTCGCTCTGTTCCCGCTGAAACGAGGGAGGCGGATGTTTTTACAAGTGCGCTTCCTCGACTAATTTGCGGTACAGGAACATCAACGACCTGGGTTTCACCTGTTTTCAGATTTTGCAGCATTTGTTTCATAAGATTTCACTCTTTTGTAATTGATGATGATAATAAAATTATAGCGCAATCCATGATTTGACGGTATGCAGATTAATCAATTCAAGCTTTCCAATCGGTTAAAACAAAAAACGGGCCGCAGCCCGTTAATGTAAAAAATCTTTGGATTAAGAGTCTTTTGCTTTTGTTTTTTCCGATTTGCTTTCGGTTTTTGCCTCAGATTTACTTTCAGGTTCTTTCTTGCTGGAATCTTCTTTTTCAGATGAGTAGCTTTGCCCGCTTGGGGACCGGTTGTCGGTTGCGTAAAACCCTTTCCCCTTGAAGACAATACCGACCGGCTGGTAAACCTTCCTTAAGGTTGGCTCACCGCATTCGGGGCAGACTGTTAACGCCGCTTCTGTAAACTTCTGATATTGGTCGAAGCGAATTCCACAATTATCACAATGATAGGTATAGGTAGGCATAACGACTTTCCTGATTTTTATCCTCTCCGATTATAGCTCTCTTAGGAACGGTTTGCAAGTAAAACAGCAGGACTCTTACGGATTTCTAACGCTCTTAGTTTGCATTATTATTTTTTTCGTTGGGTGGGTTGGACGAATTGATATTTTCTTTTGAGAGATTGGTATTTGCTCTTCTTTCAGTAATACAAACAAACCGGATGACCAACCCACCGTTTTTTTATTACCGGAGCGTTTTTGGTTGTTGGTGGGTTGTCATGAAATATTTATATGGCGAAGGTGATTGTGGTATACAAAGTGAATTAATGTCGCATGTAAGCAGCCCAACCCACTCTACAAATGTGGTTATGATTGGATTGCTTTGGCCTTCACTGGTATAATGCCGGCATGCAAAATAACAGGCTGCTTACAGTCACGCTGCTCTTGATGGGCGTGGTTTTATTATCATCGTGTGCACAGGATGCT
>LGGY01000114.1 GCA_001509335.1 Fidelibacterota bacterium 46_43 | reverse complement strand
TGAGTTCCTGAATTCTCATAACCCAAAGGTCGGAGGTTCGAGTCCTCCCTCCGCTACAGAACAATCACGCTAAGCCTCTGATAATCAGGGGCTTTCGTGTATCTGGACCTTTATTTTCTATTCCCCGGTTTTACCCCGATTTCGATGAAATACGATGAAATACGACCTGTTTCGACAAAAACTGTCCTACATACGTCCTACTAAAATGTGCCAAAAAGCCAGATATAGTCGCACGTATGGGGGATGAGGGAGTCAAAAAGAGGTGTGTTTTGGCATACTTTCTAAAGAAAACGCTCTGGCCATGGACGACTTCGCGGAGAGACTGCTTCACGGAGACATCTCATCTGCCGGTGATATCTGTATGGACACTTTCGGCCTGGAGCCGGATTATCCGGAGGATATGATGGAGGGGATGATCTGACATGTAGAAGGTCCGGACCTTTCTTTAAGACACGATTTAAACAGCAAAAGGAGATTAATCATGAAACACGTGACACTTCACTGGACGGAAATACGCTATTGTGAATTCCCCGACGATGCGCCGGTTCACGATGAAAATGCTTTACTTGAATGGATCCACCAGCACCCGGATGCACAGAGCGACTTGGAATACTTTACGGTCAAAGCGGAATCAGATCTAATACAGACGCTTTTATTCAATAATTCAAACGAAAGACAACCGGTAGGGCAATCCAGACACCGATATCCTTATTATCCTGTTTTGCGGGTGTGAATTTTGTTTTTTTCACTGCGTCGATCGCTGCTTCATCCAATCCGGAGTTCGGGATACTTTTCATGATTTTACATTTTGTCACTTCACCCTTTTCACTGACAAAAGCCTGAATGATCACTGTCCCCTCAAGTTCTGCTAATTTTGCTTTTTCAGGATAGATTATGTTTTTTAAGATGGCGTCTGTCCCTCCAATGGGTGAGGGCGGTGTATCATAGGGAATAAATTGAACCTCTTCATCAGGGTCATGTTCAATTCTTACAACATAATTTTCTGCATCTGATTTTTCGTCAGTTCCAAAATTACAGGCTGTCAGGACTATGGCAATCACGAACAAAGTCAATAAGATCTTATGTTTCATTTTAAACATCATAGTCACTCCTTTTTTATAGGTTGTATTCAGGTATACAATCCTTTTTTTAAGATTGTATATATTGCCGTCAATCCGTGTAAGTGCCATCCCGTTTAAAACCCGCATGCTCCTGCTGTTGCCAATGATTCTCAGCAATAAACCGGAATAATCCGGCGGAGTGATATCGGTCCGGTTCAGTGAATGAATATCACAAAGGATTTCACGGTAATACTCGCAATAGCGTTTTGCTATCCAGATGAATGGATTGAAAAACCAAAGAACACACAGAACATGTTGGACCATGGTATGAAATACATCGTGTCTGCGGATATGTTCATATTCATGGGCAATGATCGATTGTATTTCTGATTCCGGAAGATCCAGGGCTGACCGGGGAAGGATTATCGCGGGATTGATTATTCCATAGGACAGGGGTGAATCGGTATATGAACTAATCTGTATTTTTGCCCTGCGGGAAAAGGAGGGAAGTTTTAAAAGCAATTGGTCCGGAGCAGGAGTGGTTTTCAGTTGTTTGCGGAATAAATATTCATTCAGAATCATCAAACTGAACAAAATCATAAAGCCGATAATCCAAAAATATTGAAATAGCGTTGCAATGCTGAAAGAGGAACTGATAGCCGGTTGAACTGTCATATCAGTAATCATGGGGGCAAGGGTGAATGGTATATTCGGTAGTCTGTCGTTTTGAATATGCAGTGTGAACGGGAAAACATGACGGAGAATGATCAGATACCACAGGATATACATAAGCCTGGGGGATATGTTTTTCCATGCAGACAGGAGCCACAGAACCAGACATAAAACACCTGTCTGGAGGATAAGGGTCGGAATGGAGATCCAGTGGACAGTTATCATGACTTTTTCTCCCTGTAATGATCGATCATTAATTGCAGTTCTTCAATTTCATCTTCAGACAATTTTCCGGATTTAATCAGATATCCGGATAATCTGCTGAACGATCCGTTAAAAGCCCGTTTCACAAAGCTTTCCGTTTCGTGATGAAGGGCAGTCTGTTCTCTGATTACCGGTTCATACAGGTTGATTTTCCCTTTTTTCTCTTTTTGAAGAAGCCCCTTATCGACCAATCGTTCAACATATGTCTGAATTGTTGTGTAAGCCCTTTGATAGGATTCGGGAAGCTTATCGGCAATTTTCCGGATACTGGTTTTCCCGTGTTTCCAGAATAACTTCATAATTTCCCACTCAAGGGGTGTCATGGTTTGAGAATTTGGCATGGTATCTCCAATTACTACATCTTTAGTAAATAATAAGGAGTTCGATAATTCATGTCAAGAAAAAACTTACTTAATTTGTAGTAATTGAAAATTACTTTGTTGATAACAGTATCACACAATCGACAGGAATCGGACGGGTGGGGGATAGCGGGGATGGATTTCCAGTGAATATAATCCTTGCTAAAGAGAGATAAATTGATTAATTATTTTGTGTGTAGAGATAATAAATATAGAGATGTCATAATATGAGAAAGTCTGTA
>LGGY01000113.1 GCA_001509335.1 Fidelibacterota bacterium 46_43 | reverse complement strand
CATAAAGGAATGGCCAAACGGATTGTCAGGGACGGTGGGATTCTGACACCTGATTTCCGCATAGTTCGCTCCCTGGAAGATGCCTCCACGGTGGATTTGCCGTATCCCTTATTTGTCAAACCCCTTTCGGAAGGGACAGGAAAGGGCATCGGGGCTAAATCGGTTATTCATTCCCGGGACGAGTTGGTTACAGCCAGTAAAAATTTGCTGGAGCGATATCGCCAGCCTGTTTTGGTGGAACGGTTTTTGCCGGGACGGGAATTTACAATAGGCATTACGGGCACAGGGACTCACGCGAAGGTTGTGGGAGTCATGGAAATTTGTTTTTTGCCGGATGCAGCCAGCGAAGTTTACGGTTTGGTGAATAAAAAAAATTATAAAGATTTTGTCCGTTACAGAATTCCCGAAGAGAGTATATTTGTAACCTGCTCCGAATTGGCACTGAAAGCCTGGCGTCTTCTGGAATGCCGGGACGGGGGAAGGGTTGATGTACGAAATAATGAAGAAGGAGTACCGGAATTTATTGAAGTGAATCCATTGGCCGGTCTCCATCCAGTGGAATCGGACCTGCCAATTCTTGCCAGACTCAATGGTGTGTCGTATGAAACACTGGTCCGGGAAATAATGGATTCTGCTGTAACCCGGATATTTGGATAACCCAATGAAAGATAAAATTGTCATTCTTCACCAAACAGTGTCAAATGATGCTCTTCCGGACGAAAAAGATGTATTGAATGCGGCCGAAAGTATCCGGAGTATTCTGGATAATACAGCTTTTGAACCGGAAATTGTGGTTGCTGATGCCCATTTTGATTTTATTCATTCACTTCAAATAATAAAACCATCACTTGTTTTTAATCTTGTTGAGACCTTCAACGGCACGGCTTCTGCTGCCACAATAATACCTGAAATACTTGATTCACTGAAAATTCCCTTTACTGGAAACTCTGCCCGGGCTCTTTATCTTACGACGGATAAAATGTTAACGAAGCAGGTTCTGTTCATAGCCGGCCTTCCATCACCGATGGCATATACGTACCCTTTTTTCCAAAATTTTGTCCCCGGTTCATACATTTTCAAGCCCCTTCGGGAGGATGCTTCTCTTGGGATCTCAGATGACAGTATCCAACAGGTGAATTCTCCGGAAGAAGCGTTGAAATACCTCAATTATTTTGAAAAAACTTTTTCCATGCAGTTTTTTCTTGAACGGTTTATTCCGGGACGTGAATTGAATGTGTCCCTTGTAGGTGGCAAGGGAAAACCGCATGCTTTTCACCCGGCAGAAATCATTTTTACCGGCAATGTGAATCCTTACTGTATTGTGGATTATGAATCTAAATGGATTAAATCATCCCCCCGTTATCAATTGAGCAACCGGACGTTTACTTTTTCTGAAACTGACCGGAACCTCATACAAAAGCTTATCCGTTTATCCGAAGAGAGTTGGAAATGTGCCAGTCTTAACGGTTATGCCCGGATTGATTTCAGGGTGGATGAGGACAATAACCCCTGGATTCTGGAATTGAATGCAAATCCCTGCTGTTCACCGGATAGCGGACTGGTAGCTGCTGCATCGAATGAAGGATTGTCATATAAAGAACTTATTTTGAGGATTATAAAAGAGGCAACTCATGAAGATCAGAAGAGGGATCCGTCCCTCTGATTTAGAACATATTGGAATGATTTTAGTATCAAGCGGTCTGTTTCACGACTATGAAATCAATACAGCTTTGGATATTGGTCGTGAGGGGATCTCGAAAGGGGAAGCTTCCGGATATATTTTTCTCTTTCTGGAAGAAGCAGAACACCCACCTCTGGGATTTGCCGTTTTTGGTCCCGTTCCCTGTACCCATAAACGCTATGATCTCTATTGGATTGGCGTTCATAAACCGGCTCAGGGGAAAGGATATGGTAAAATACTCCTTCAGGCCTGTGAAACGATAATTTCTCAGATGGACGGAGAAATAATCTATATTGAAACATCCTCCCGGGAAGATTACCAGCCAACCCGGGAATTCTACCTGAAAAACGGTTACCGGATTGAAACAATCCTTCCGAATTTTTATGATGAAGGCGATAGTAAATACATTTTTTCAAAAAGACTCTGACTTTTTATATACCCTTTAAAACCAGATCTTGATGAATTGCCGGTTTTTCCCTTGGAATGCTAATAAAATATCATTATATTAATATATTGAAGATATTGAAAAAAAGGACAGTTAGCATAAAATTTCCAGGCAATATCATGGATTTATTCAAAGGAGAGATTAAATGAGCATATTCAATGAACATCAGAAAGATCTTGCCGGAAAAATTTCGGATAATGTGGAATTAAAAAAATGGAAGGACTGGAAATGGCAATTACGTCATACCGTCCGGGATATTGATACATTTGAAACGTTGTTGGGAATTAAATTCTCTTCCGAGGAAAAGAAAAACCTGGATGAAACGGTGAAACATTTTCCCCTGTCCATCACACCTTATTATTTATCTCTTATCGACACAGACGATCGTGACAAAGATCCGGTTTGGATGCAATCTTTTCCCAGTCCATCCGAGTTAATGCATGCACAGTATGATATGCCCGATCCGCTTGCAGAGGACAGGGATAGTCCGGTGGAAGGAAT
>LGGY01000249.1 GCA_001509335.1 Fidelibacterota bacterium 46_43 | reverse complement strand
CTGGCATACCGCATCCAGGGGAAAGGGACCTTTGTCGCCAATAAATCTATTACCTACAGCATCGTCGCTTCTCTCAGTTTTTCCGCTGAAATGATTGGCATGAATAAAAAGGTCCGCAGTAAACTGATCTGTGCCGATGAAATCAAAGCCCATAAACTGATTTCAAAGATGCTGAATGCCAATGAAAACACCCGGTTTTACAGCATCCAAAGACTCCGTTATGTGGATGATTATCCCATTGCCCTTCAGACATCCTATCTGCCGGTAAAACTTGTCCCGGGACTTATCGATAAGGACATTGAAGAGCACTCCATGTTTATGACCATTAAGAGTGAATATGGGTTGAATATTGTAGATGCCCATGAAACCCTTCAGGCCGTCAAGGCCACGCCCTATGAGGCGGACTTATTAAAGATTAAGCCCGGAGATCCGGTCTTCCTTCTGGAAAGGATTACAAAAATCGACACCGGTGATGTAATTGAATTCGTAAAAACGATCCTCCGGGGAGACAAAGGGAAATTTTATGTGGAAATTCTGAAAGAAGGCAATTCTTAGGAAGCATGATGTCATCATTTCACTTAGCCGATTTGTATCAGACCCTCCGGAAACAAGGTAGTGGTCTTTCCCGGATCCGGTCTGTTCGCGATTTGACAAAAATTGACCTGCAGGACGGCTATTCTCTGGTAGTGGCGGTGGATTCAGACGGTGGCATCGGTCCCCGCCCCGGCGATACGGTCCCCTGCCCCCCTTATGAGCTGGGACGCTTTGCCATCCGGGTCCCCCTGTTGGAAGTGTTGGCTTCCGGTGCCGTTCCCCTGGCAGCCTATGATATGCTTACCCTTCCCATGGATGATGTGGGGAAAGAAATTCTCAGGGGTGTGCGGGAAGAAATTCAAGCAGCGGGACTCGGAAAGAATTTTTTCATTTCCGGCAGTACGGAGGATAATGTTCCCACAAATATGACGGGCGTGGGAACCTGTGTGATCGGACTGGTCCATGAACCGGATTTCCGTCCCGGTATCTCGCACCCCGGCGATTGCATTGTTTGTATCGGGCTGCCAAAATCAGCGCCCGTAGATACCGTCCGGGTGAATGATCCGGAGATTCTGGCATCCAAAGATCTTCTGACAATTCAATCCCTGCCGGGAATTCATGACATTCTTCCGGTAGGATCCCATGGGGCGGGATTTGAAATGGAACAAATGGCCTGTTCCGCCGGTTTTACAGCTGAACCCGTTACATCCTCTATCGATTTGAAAAAATCAGGGGGACCTTCAACCTGTGTGATTGCATCCATGACAGAAGAAGCTTTTAAAACTCTTCATAATTACATTGCTTCTCCTATAAATAAAATTGGTGTCGTACAGCCCGTCAAGTGAAGGAAAACTGATGAACGAGATTCAAAAACGCATTAAAGGCTGTCTGATTGGCGTTGCTGCCGGAGATGCCATGGGCATGCCCTCATCCATGATGAGTCCGGAAACCATCCGGAAAGTCTTTGGAAAAATCCGGACCTTTCTGCCGGCGCCGGAAGGACACGTCATTCACAGCGGTTTAAAAGCCGCTGAAATCACGGATGACACCCAGCAAACGCTGCTCATTGCAGATTCTATCATTGCCAATGGAAAGGTGGATCCTGAAGATATCGGGAAACGGCTGATCACGTGGGCTGAAAAAATTGGTGCTTTCGACAGCATGCTGATCGGTCCCAGCTCACTCCGGGCACTTTACGCCATCCGGAATGGCAAATCGGTATACGAAGCGGGCAGTGCCGGAGACACCAACGGGGCTGTGATGCGGATTGCTGCTGTGGGTATTTACGGAAAAGGAGATGTGAAACGGACAGTCGATGCCGTAGAGAAAGCCTGTCTGCCCACCCATAACACAAATATCGCCATTGCCGGGGCCTCAGGTATTGCCGTGGCTATCGGAAAAGGCATCATGGGCGAAAGCGATCTATCAAACATTCTTCCGGCGGTTTATGAAGCGATTGACATGGGGATGACCCGGGGGGGGGACTGGTACAGCGCTTCTATATCTAAACGTTTGAAACTGGCTCTGGGGATTATCAATACTGCTGAATCGGCAGATGAAGCCCGCCAGGATTTGTATGAAATCATCGGGGCCGGTGTACAAATTTCCGAAACAGTCCCTACCTGCCTTGCCCTGGCCAGCCTGGTAAACGGGAACCCGGTGGAAGCCGTTCTTGCAGCAGCGAACCTTGGCGGAGATTGCGATACCATCGGAGCCATCACCGGGGCTGTCTGCGGAAGCCTGAAAGGCGTGGATTCATTCCCCGATGCCTGGATCGAACAGCTATCGGAAGTCAATGACATTGATTTTGACGATTATGCAGAAAAATTATGGACTATCATTCAAGAATCATCTGGAAAAGGAGAACTTTCATGAAATGGTTTAAATTCCTGACCCTTGTGATCCTTACGTTCATGCTGCTTACAGGTCCTGTGTGGGCCCAGGAAGCCAAAGAACAGGAGGAACAATCATCCAAATCCACATCCGTGGGTGTAAACGTGGCCAGCCTTCCCATTACCAATATCGAGAAAATCGAACTTCTCCGGGGCGGCCGTTCGGCCCAGTACGGTGCCGATGCCGTGGGAGGCGTTATCCTCATTACAACAAAAACAGAAACGGAATCCATAAAACCTATGAACTATGGGTTTCAGGTGTCCTATGGTTCCTACAACCGGCAGACATACAATATCAACCACTCTTACAGTAAAAAGCGACTAAACACCTTTGTCTCGTTGCAAAGGGATCTGTGGGACGGGGATTTCCCCTATACTGATTATTACGGCAACGAAAAAATCCTGAAAAACAACGAACAGTCTTCATACAATATTTTCGCCAAAGCGGGTTACCGGCTGGCTGAAGGGAAAAATCTCAGCCTTTCCACCAACTGGTACAATGCAGATAACGGAACCCCCGGCATGATTGACAACCCCACACCCAATGCCCGGCTCCGCTATGATAACAAATCCTACAACCTGACCTATGATCAGTCGGTCCTTTTCAGGGATTTTAACCTGAAAGCCCAGGGTTATTTTCTGGATTATGAAACCAAATTCGATGATCCGGATGCCCTGGGAGGCGGAACTCATAGTGATCATGACAATTATGCTCTGGGACTTGAACTCCAGCAGGGCGGAACAATTGGAGAGTTTCTAAATGTGAGTTATGGATATTCCTACCGGAACGACCGGATTGAAAGCACCGATGTGGGTGAAAAAACACGGAATACCCACAGTGCCCATGGCCGTTCATCAGGGAGCGCTGAACCTTTCCCTTGTCTCTCACATTGCCAAATCCTATAAAGCCCCCTCATTCAACGATCTGTACTGGCCCCGGGATGCCTTTGCCGTGGGTAACCCAAATCTGCTGCCTGAAGACGGATTCAACTATGATATCGGTCTGACTGCCGGTTTAAAAGGGCTGTCGGTATCTGCCAATTATTTTCGGAATGAAATCGATAACCTGATTCTCTGGGCACAGGATCCGTTCATGGATAACCTGTGGACCCCAAAGAACATATCTAAAACCAGCACCCGGGGCGTTGAAACGTCCGGAACCCTGGATCTTTTTAATAATTCGCTTGTTCTGAATGCCGAATATACCTATATGAAAGCCCTGGACAAGGGCCCGGATCC
>LGGY01000112.1 GCA_001509335.1 Fidelibacterota bacterium 46_43 | reverse complement strand
ATAAAAAAAGCCCCGCGATTGCGAGGCTTTTTTATAAGGTTTCCGGCGATGTCTTACTCTCCCACCCCGTTGCCAGGGCAGTACCATCAGCTCTGTAGGGCTTAACTTCTCTGTTCGGAATGGGAAGAGGTGTTTCCCCTACGATATAATCGCCCGGAAATATAAATTTAAGGGTGAACAACAGATGCTGCAGCTACCGACTGAAAAAATTAAAAGATTGACAAAGTCAAACGAGTAATTAGTACCACTCGACTTAACTCATTACTGAGCTTACATCTGTGGCCTATCAACCTTGTCGTCTACAAGGACTCTTCAGGGAAATCTTGTCTTGAGGTGAGTTTCGCACTTATATGCTTTCAGTGCTTATCTCTGAACCCAGCTCGCGTGCCACTTTAATGGGCGAACAGCCCAACCCTTGGGACCTTCTCCAGCCCCAGGATGTGACGAGCCGACATCGAGGTGCCAAACCTCCCCGTCGATGTGAACTCTTGGGGGAGATAAGCCTGTTATCCCCGGAGTACCTTTTATCCGATGAGCGACGGCGCTTCCACTTGCAACCGCCGGATCACTAAGTCCTGGTTTCCCACCTGCTCGAAATGTCTCTCTCGCAGTCAAGCTCCCTTTTGCCTTTACACTCAGCGTACGATTACCAACCGTACTGAGGGAACCTTTGAGCGCCTCCGTTACATTTTAGGAGGCGACCGCCCCAGTCAAACTACCCACCTGACACTGTTCGCATTCCGGATTCACGGAATCGCGTTAGAATTCCGACAACGCAAGGGTGGTATTCCAACGGTGACTCCACGCAGACTGGCGTCCACGCTTCACAGTCTCCCACCTATACTCTACATGCGGAATCAAAACCCAATATCAGGCTGTAGTAAAGGTTCACGGGGTCTTTCCGTCCTGCCGCGGGTAGCCGGCATCTTCACCGACGCTACAGTTTCACTGGATCTCAGGTCGAGACAGCGCCCAAATCGTTGCACCATTCGTGCAGGTCGGAACTTACCCGACAAGGAATTTCGCTACCTTAGGACCGTTATAGTTACGGCCGCCGTTTACTGGGGCTTCAGCTCAGTGCTTCTCCTCCCGCCGAAGCGGAAGAATGACACATCCCCTTAACCTTCCAGCACCGGGCAGGTGTCAGTCCCTATACATCATCTTACGATTTAGCAGAGACCTGTGTTTTTGTTAAACAGTCGCTTGGGCCATTTCACTGCGACCTCTTTCTGCTCCGTAAGCGAATTACATCACATACTCGAGGTACCTCTTATCCCGAAGTTACGAGGTCAGTTTGCCGAGTTCCTTGACCTGAGTTCATCCAAGCACCTTAGAATATTCATCCCGCCTACCTGTGTCGGTTTACGGTACGGTCAGTGACAACCCTCACATAGAGGTTTTTCTTGTCAGTATGATTAGGATCAGTTTGTGTCCAAAGGACTCCCCATCACGTCTCAGAATTATCCTTCCGGATTTGCCTGGAAGGACTCCCTACACGCTTAGACCATCTATTTCGTCAGACGGCTGATCTTTCACTTCTGCGCCACCCCATAGTTCAAACGGTTTGCCACTGGTACAGGAATATTAACCTGTTTCCCATCGACTACGCCCTTCGGCCTCGCCTTAGGGGCCGACTAACCCTGAGCAGATTTACTTTACTCAGGAAACCTTAGGCTTTCGGTGTCCCGGAATTTCACCGGGATTATCGTTACTCGTGCCTGCATCCTCATTTCCATCTCCTCCAGCAGCCCTCACGGGTCTACCTTCAGCGGTTAATGGAACGCTCCCCTACCAATCCGGTTCATCACCGGATTCCGAAGCTTCGGTAGTACGTTTGACAGTCCCGGAAATTATAGGCGCAGAATCACTTGACTAGTGAGCTATTACGCACTCTTTAAAGGAATGGCTGCTTCTAAGCCAACCTCCTAGCTGTCTGAGTAATTCCACATCCTTTATCACTTAACGTACATTTAGGGACCTTAGCTGTCGGTCTGGGTTGTTTCCCTTTTGACTACGGAGCTTATCCCTCGCAGTCTATCTCCTAATGAGCATGTTACGGCATTCGGAGTTTGATTGGGTTTGGTAGGCGGTGAAGCCCCCTAGTCCATTCAGTGCTCTACCTCCGTAACACTCCATTAAGGCTAGCCCTAAAGCTATTTCGGGGAGAACCAGCTATCGCTGAGTTTGATTGGCCTTTCACCCCTATCCACAGTTCATCCAAAGATTTTTCAACATCAACTGGTTCGGCCCTCGGACTCCGACCGCTTGTAGGCATACGGTTTCAGGTTCTATTTCACTCGCTTTTACGCGTACTTTTCACCTTTCCCTCACGGTACTATGCACTATCGGTGACATGGGAGTATTTAGCCTTATCCCGTGGTCGGAACAGATTCGCATGGAATTCCACGTGCTCCATGCTACTCGGGAGAAGAGCGGCAAGAACACCACATTTAAAATACAGGGCTGTCACCTTCTATGGCTATTCTTTCCAGAATATTCTTCTATCTGATGTTTTTTTGACTTGCTGGTGTGTCTGTTGCCACACCATGCTCTTTCCCACAACCCCTGTTATACAACTCCAACAGGATTGACATATAACAGGTTTAGGCTCTTTCCGGTTCGCTCGTCGCTACTGTGGAAATCACGTTTGTTTTCTTTTCCTGAGGATACTAAGATATTTCAATTCTCCTCGTTCGCTCTGCCTTCCCTATATATTCAGGAAGGAGTGATCCGGCATAACCCGGACCGGGTTTCCCCATTCGGAAATCTGCGGGTAACAGGTTGTTTGCACCTCACCGCAGCTTATCGCAGCTTACCACGTCCTTCATCGCCTCCATGTCCCAAGGCATCCACCGTATGCCCTTAGTAACTTTGTCAAAGGTGCTGTTAATTTTTCCAGTCTATTGCTAGACTGCAGCATCAGTTGTTCACCCAATTTTTCAAAGATCGTTCATTGTTGACTTAAGCGCTCTGTTAAGTCACCGTGGAGAATAGCGGAATCGAACCGCTGACCCCCTGCTTGCAAGGCAGGTGCTCTCCCAGCTGAGCTAATTCCCCTCTCCGTGGGCCTAGCTAGATTCGAACTAGCGACCTCACGCTTATCAGGCGTGCGCTCTAACCAACTGAGCTATAAGCCCCATTCTCACACACGTGGAAGGGAATTATAAAAAAAAGGGTGTATGCTTCAAAGAGGATATGTCTAACCTTCGTCACGGTTTCCCGTAACTACTCCCTAGAAAGGAGGTGATCCAGCCGCACTTTCCAGTACGGCTACCTTGTTACGACTTCGCCCCAGTCATCGATCTCACCTTCGGCGCCTCCTTCCCCGACGAATCGGGGTTAGGCCAGCGACTTCGGGTGCTACCAACTTCCATGGCGTGACGGGCGGTGTGTACAAGGCCCGGGAACGTATTCACCGTAGCGTGCTGATCTACGATTACTAGCGATTCCAACTTCATGCAGTCGAGTTGCAGACTGCAATCCGAACTGAGACCGGTTTTTTGAGATTGGCTTGCCTTCGCAGGATCGCGACTCATTGTACCGGCCATTGTAACACGTGTGTAGCCCTGGACGTAAGGGACATACTGACTTGACGTCATCCCCACCTTCCTCCCCGTTAACCGGGGCAGTATCCTTAGAGTCCCCAGCATTACCTGATGGCAACTAAGGAAAGGGGTTGCGCTCGTTGCGGGACTTAACCCAACATCTCACGACACGAGCTGACGACAGCCATGCACCACCTGTCATAGTGTCTCCGAAGAGAAGACCTGCTTTCACAGGCTGTCACTATGATGTCAAGCCCAGGTAAGGTTCTTCGCGTTGCATCGAATTAAACCACATGTTCCACCGCTTGTGCGGGCCCCCGTCAATTCCTTTGAGTTTCAGCCTTGCGACCGTAGTCCCCAGGCGGTATACTTAATGCGTTAGCTCCGTCACCGAGAGGGTTAGATCTCCCGACAACAAGTATACAACGTTTAGGGCGTGGACTACCAGGGTATCTAATCCTGTTTGCTACCCACGCTTTCGCGCCTCAGCGTCAGTTACGAGCCAGAAAGCCGCCTTCGCCACCGGTGTTCCTCCTGATATCTACGCATTTCACCGCTACACCAGGAATTCCGCTTTCCTCTCTCGCACTCAAGATAACCAGTATCAAACCCACTTTAACAGTTAAGCTGTTAACTTTCAGATTTGACTTAACCATCCGCCTACGCGCCCTTTACGCCCAGTGATTCCGGATAACGCTTGCTCCCCCCGTATTACCGCGGCTGCTGGCACGGAGTTAGCCGGAGCTTTCTTGAAGGGTACAGTCACGGACAGAGCAGTTACTCACTGTCCTGTTCTTCCCCAACGACAGGTCTTTACACTCCTAGAAGCTTCATCGACCACGCGGCGTTGCTGCGTCAGGGTTTCCCCCATTGCGCAAAATTCCCCACTGCTGCCTCCCGTAGGAGTCTGGGCCGTATCTCAGTCCCAATGTGGCTGATCATCCTCTCAGACCAGCTACTGATCGTCGTCTTGGTAAGCCGTTACCCCACCAACTAACTAATCAGACGCAGACCTATCCAAAGGTGGGAGCCGAAACCCCCTTTTACAACCAGTCTTATGACTGATTGCCATATCCGGTATTAGTCCCGATTTCTCGAAGTTATCCCAGTCCTTTGGGCAAGTTATCTACGCGTTACTCACCCGTTCGCCAGTTTACTCGTCTACCGAAGCAGACTTTCTCCTTGACTTGCATGTGTTAGGCACGCCGCCAGCGTTTATCCTGAGCCAGGATCAAACTCTCCGTTATATTATTATTAGTATTATTATTTTCCTGTCTCAACAAATCATCTGTCGAGCTAAAACTCATATTCTCTTCTTTTACATACACCCTGTTTTTCAAAGATCTTTTT
>LGGY01000111.1 GCA_001509335.1 Fidelibacterota bacterium 46_43 | reverse complement strand
CAACAGACCACTCTCCACGCCCTTATTGATATATCTGCTTTAACTCTCCCCAATCTGCCTTATTCATACAGACACAGAATCTATCTCTTAACCTGTTGACTGTCGATTGTTGAATATTGACTACTGACTTATTATCCCCGGTCATTCCGGAAAGATAACTAATTCAGGTAGGACAATCTTTATCAGACACACATTGTAGGTATCATCAAATAATGTTCCTGCAACGACATATCCACCGTCAGTGCTTTCCAAAACAGACATGCCATAATCAAGAAATTCTCCCCCAAAAGTTCTGCTCCAGGATTCCCGACCTGTGGCATCTGTGTTTATCAACCAGATATCAGAATTCCCTCTGCCAAATGAAAATGTATACCCTGTTATGATATAAGCTCCGGTAGCTGTTTCCTGAACAGATCTGCCATAATCATTATCACTGCCGCCAAATGTCTGATTCCAGAGTTCATTTCCATTCAAATCCGTTTTAATAAGCCATAAATCTTTCTCACCGTGACCAGAAGACTTCGTGTCACCCGTTATGATAAAACCACCGTCAAATGTCTCCCGGACAGAAAACCCAAATTCGGTATTTGTACCGCCAAATGTTTTATTCCAAAGTTCATTCCCGTCAGCATCTGTTTTGACGAGCCAAATATCTGAACTGCCGTTACCAAAGGATTTTGTATCGCCGGCAATGATGAAACCACCGTCGGAGACTTCCTGAACAGACCTGCCATAATCATCATCACTGCCACCAAATGTCTGATTCCAGAGTTCATTACCCTGCGTATCCGTTTTTATTAGCCACACATCAAATCCACCATTACCAAATGAGCGTGTTTCACCTGTTATGATAAATCCACCGTCAGAGACTTCCAAAACATCTCTGCCATAATCATCATCACTACCACCAAATGTCCGGTTCCATATTTCATTACCGAGTGCATCTGTTTTTATCAGCCACACATCAAATCCACCATTACCAAATGAACGTGTTTCACCTGTTATGATAAATCCACCGTCGGATGTCTTACAAACTGAATAACCCGCATCAAAGTCGCTACCACCATATGTTTGATTCCAGAGTTCTGAACCGCGTGCATCAGTTTTTATTAACCATACATCAGAATCACCATTCCCATAGGATTGTGTCTCACCTGCAATAACATATCCTCCATCAGAGGCCTCACAAACAGAAAAACCATAATCTCTCAATGATCCTCCGAAAGTGCTGATAAAAACATCTAAATTACATTCTGCAATATTGGAATAATCACTTACTCTATCTGAATAAAATGCAAAAACACGGTATTTATAATAACCCATACTTAAATCTGTATCTATGTATTGCGTTGAATTGGCATCCAGTTCCGCTATTTCATTAAAACCTGAACCTTCATCCCGTTCAATCCGGTAACCTGATTCAAAACTGCAATTATCCCGCCATGTGAGTTTGATTTTATTCGTCTCATTGTCCATAATGGTTGCGGTCAGATTGTCCGGGGCTGGTAGATAAGATTCAACAAGAACCGTGATTTGATCTGCACTCTTTTTACCCTGATCATCAATGGCAACGGCTTTTACAGTGTTTATGGTCTCAGTTACATCCCGTGTGTTCCAATCATTCTGATAAGGGAGTTCATCGCTCCTTCCAATATAGTTTTCATTCTCATAAAACCGGACTTCTTCAATCAAACCGTCTTCATCTTCAGCAAGGACTGAAAGGCGGACAGTGTCGCCCTTAATGAATATTGTGCTGTCATCGGGGGATATAAACCTCACAAACGGCGGTTTATTTTCCTCTTCACAACCATTTAGAATAAACAAAAACATAAGCAAACTGAAAAGTATTACCCAAACATTTCTTAGTTCTTTCATTCTTTCCTCATCATCTGTTTACGCATAGCCATACAGACGCAAAATCTTGCGTCTCTTTTGACTTTCGGCTCGCCTCCTGATGTCTGCCCACTGTCAACACCTATGAAATAAGCGAAGCGTATTTCACGGTGCAGACTGCTGACTATTTCATAAAAACCATCTTCTTTGTCTGCATAAAATCCCCGGCAATAATCCGGGCGAAATAAATCCCCGAACTATATCCTGTGGCATCCCAGGTGACGGTGTGATATCCGGCGGGTATATGTTGATTGACGAGTTGTTCCACCAATCGGCCGGTGATGTCGTAAATATAAAGAGTAACATGGCTTGCTT
Source organism: Fidelibacterota bacterium 46_43 (assembly GCA_001509335.1). GTDB lineage: Bacteria > Fidelibacterota > Fidelibacteria > Fidelibacterales > Fidelibacteraceae > Fidelibacter. The sequence continues at coordinate 437 of LGGY01000111.1, read as the reverse complement.
CCGGAAGTGAATATCGGATGGTTGTGCTGGGATTGAAGGGGTTGGGATAGTTCTGGTAAAGGGATATCTTTTCGGGTTTAATGATTTTTTCTTCATGAATGCAGACGATATTCATATCACGCCGGAATACGCCCCTGTCTGTGGCTATATAGGCAATCTGAGGATTATAGGGTGAAAAATCAATCTGATAGACTCTCATTGTTGGAAGTCCCCAGTCCATTTGCTGCCAAGTTTTACCCATATCCTGACTCATCAGTATCCCGTTTCCCGGAATAATGAGATACAAAGCCGACTGGTCCGGTGAAAGGTAAATATCCCCAAAGAAAGGATATCTTTTGAAAATAGAGTGGTATGTGCGATCACTGCAAAAATTCACCGTTGTGGTTGTCCATGTGTTACCCTTATCAGAACTGTGACTAAGAACATTCCGGTCAGTA
>LGGY01000015.1 GCA_001509335.1 Fidelibacterota bacterium 46_43 | reverse complement strand
GCAGTAGCTGCAGTTGAAAGGGCAATTCATAGACTGGTTCAGAACCCAGTAATTACAACAGAGATACTCCCCAGATGTACCTGGACAGGGTTTAAAGATCTGCCCACAGCTTTTTGTTAATAAAATTTTGTTTTTTATGACGTGTTCCGTTTTATTACCCGGTAGAAGGTCTTCGGGGTTTGATGCAGAACCCGATTTTTCCACAGGATAAAAACGCTTGAACTGCTGCAGGATTACACCTTGAGCCCCGCTCAGGACGATCAATGATTTTTTGTTTTTCTCGGTCATAACTCCAGTCGCTCATTCAACAGTTTGTTGATGGAGTCCTTTGTTTTTTCGAACCATGATAAAAATTCTTCGACGTCCTGTGGGCTTTGAATATGTGCAACTATTTCTACCCCGGGCCGTTCTCCTTTTTTGTCACATTGTGCGGAGACAAAAGGCGGAGGATGCAAAGCCTTCAATGCGTCATCAACCTTCTTTTCATATTTGCTTCGCAGCGGGTAACGAATTTCCCGAATTCGCAAAAAAACACGTTCCGGTTTAATCGGATCTTCATGAAGTTCATCCAGCACGGCTTGTAGGATTTTTCCGGCTGAGACCCCCTCCCGCTTTTCGATTTCAGACAACATAATTATAGATTGTTCCATACGGTTCAAGCCTGGCATGACATTCAGCAGGGATGTACATGCCTTCAGGTCGACGGCTTCACACATGGCTTTGATCCGCCGGCCTGGTACTGTATGATCTGTAAAAAATCGGCTCCATACCTCCGGGAGATCTGCCAAACGCGTATATATTTTGTGATAATCCGCTCGGTCCGGGAGGTTCAGTGCCTGTAAGATTTCGGCATCATCCCTTATGATATGGTTTTTTTTAAACATTAGGTATGCCGACACCTTTTCGATAAACGGAAGCATACCTTCCTTATCCTGCTTCAAAACAAGAGCAAGGTGAATCTTCCATGTAAGCTCTTTCTCCTTCAACGTGACGGCGGGTACAGGAAAAGAAGATGGAAAGTGCTCACATAATGCATGGATACGTTTGAATCCATCGATAATCAGGAAGGAATTATCCTGTTTTAAAAGACATACCGGATCACAAAGGCCGCTTTTCTTCATAGTACGCGTCAGGCTTTCATCTGTCAAATACGTTCTGTACCGGAAATCGGTGTTTTTTATATTGATGTGTTTTAAAGGAATGTGTGCTAATTCCATCCAGAACTCCTTTCCCCGGAATTTACACAGAAGTCTGCATTGACCTAATGGAACTTTCCGTGAAAGCTCTGAGAAATACGGCGCAAGGTTGTTAAATTTACCCGCTTTTGCAAAAATATGGAAGGACAGCGCTGAGTAACGAAAAGAAAAATAAAGTCAGCGGCTTCATTAAGAATCCGCACCGGGCTCTTTGGCGGCTTTCGGTGCCCATCATGTTAGGCATGGCAGTACAGACGTTATATACCCTTGTCGACATGGTGTTTATCGGTCGACTTGGCGGTGAAGCCATTGCGGCCCTCAGTTTTACCATGCCGCTGCTTTTTTTTGCTATAGGGATCACCTTTGGCCTGGGATCCGGGGTCACCAGTGTGATTTCACGTTTTTTGGGGGCAAACGCAAAAAAAGACGCCGACAACTCTGCAGAACATGGTGTGCTTATGGGGATTGTTTTTGGAGTGATTCTTTCAGTCGGCGGCTACCTTCTCAGATATTCCATCTTTGAGTTTCTGGGTGCCACACCGGATATCATTCTACTGGCCGTGGACTATTTTTCTGTCATTGTCTTGGGGTTTATTTTTCAAATTATGAATGTTTTTTTTCGCTCTATTTTGTCCGGTGAGGGGGACACGATAACCCCCATTCGTTTTCAGATCGCCGGAACACTACTGAATGTGGCGCTGGATCCAGTTTTTATTTTCACCCTGAACCTGGGAATCCGAGGAGCGGCCCTGGCCACCATTTTAAGTCAGTTTATTGTGATGGTTCTCTTTCTTAATTATTTATTTAAGCGCAAACAATCCTATATCCACTTCAGATTCAGTGAATTCCATTTTTCCTTTACACTCCTGAAGGAAATCTTTCGCATCGGCATTCCTGCATCTATGGCTATGATTATCATGTCTCTGGGGGGAATGGTGTTTAACCGCCTGCTTATTCGCTTCGGCACAGAGGCTGTCGCCGCCTTTGGTATTGCCAGAAACCTGGATCAGGTTTTCTCTTTACCGATTATGTCTATGGCCAACGGGATGGTTACCCTTGTCGGCATGTTTTACGGTGCCGGTGAATATGAAAAAATCCGGAAGACATGGTATTATGCCATATCACGGGGAATTTTTATTGCCATTTCCATTGGCTTTCTGTTTTATCTGAGTGCCCCCTATATCTACAGAATATTCAGTTCTGAAAAGGAAATCCTGAGAATTGCCATCCAGTACACACGCCTGATGGTCTTTGTTTATCCGTTTATTGTAATCTCCATGATTACCGGGAGAATCTTCCAGGGACTTGGGCGCGGGCTCCCCGGCTTAATTCTCACATCGCTCAGAGTTGTGTTTATCAGCATACTGTTTGCCGTCTTTTTTGTCATTTATTTGCAGAAGCCCCTCCACTACATCTGGTATTCCAATATGATTTCGTCGGTTTCAGCCGGCTCATTGGCCTTTGTCTGGTTGCGGTACCGGCTCCGCCGGCTGGAAGAAAGCTCCTCATAACTCATCATGTGATGTGTTGAGTTCTATTTAAAGTCGTAGTATATTTTACTCCGTTTAAAATTGGAGACTATGAAACTCGTACTTGCTACACACAACAAAGATAAAATTTCGGAGCTAAAAGCTGCCCTGAACAGCACACAGGTCTCTGTTTTAACCTATGAAGATTTTCCCGACATGCCGGAAGTGATCGAAGACGGAAAAACCCTGGAGGAAAACGCCCTGAAAAAAGCCAGGGAAATCTATCAATATACCCAATTGCCGGTTTTGGCAGACGATACCGGACTGGAAGTACCAGCTCTGGGGGGTGCCCCGGGTGTAAAATCTTCCCGTTATGCCGGAGAACGTGCAAGCTATGCCGACAATGTAGCAAAATTATTGAAAGAAATGTCACAGATCCCCAAGGAACAAAGAGAAGCCCGCTTTCGTACAGTTATGGTATATCTGGATGGCAGATATCAAATCATGACGGAAGGCGAAGTACCGGGACAAATTCTCGAAGAGGTACGGGGGGACGGAGGATTCGGTTATGACCCGGTGTTTTATTATCCGCCTTATAAAAAAACCTTTTCGGAATTGACACTCCATGAGAAAAACAGCATCAGTCACCGTGGACAGGCACTTTTGAGAATGATAAAAGCCCTAAGAGAAAATCATATAATCACGGAGGTGTGATCAGACTATTTGTTACAGGTTGTGAACGCTAACAAAACCGGACATTGATGATCGTGGTACAAAAACGGATATTCCGGGTCCTCCTCAGTCTGATCACCGCATCTGTCTTATGGGCCCAATCACCATCTCCCGATGCAAATATACGTTTCACCTATGAGTGGAAACCGTATGGTATTATGCCCCTTATTTATTCAGAACCGACAGGGCTTGATCGCCTGAAACCCAACCCGGATATGCCGTTGCGTTATTCATTTCCTGTTTCCATTCCCGGTCTGCGGGTCATCCGCGAGGTTGCCGGAGAAGGTCAGCTTCTTATACAATATGAATCCAAAAATGATATTATGATCCGTAAACCGGTTGTGGCGTCATTTAACAGCTTTTATGAAGAAATGAAAGCGGCTAAAACACGGGAAATCTGGCAGAAGGAAATCGCCTCAAAATTCGATCAGAAAGAGGAAGGTAAACAAGAAACCAGCATTGAAATCATCGGGGCGGATATTGCGGGTCAGCGTGTCTCCCTCCGTGTCAGCGGGAATATCAGCATTTCGGGAAAACTCTCCCAACGGGATCAATCCAATCAGGTTACCAGCTATCAGCAGACAAAAACCACCAGTTTTATTATGGACCAGCAGCAAAATTTTACCATCGAAGGCCGGGTGGGTGACCGTGTTAGTATCAAGGTAGATCAGGATAGTCAGCGTGATTTTAATTTTGAAAACACCCTGCGGATTCACTATACAGGCAAAGAAGATGAAATTATACAGAGAATTGAAGCCGGAAACATTTCGCTCTCTCTCCCGGGGACCAATTTTGTCAAAGGGCAGGCAAATGCCACGGGACTTTATGGCATCAAGGCCCTGATGAAATTCGGTCCACTCGATGTGACCGCCATCGCATCGGTGGAAGAAGGGCAAAATAAAAAAGTAAAATGGGGTGGCGGTAGTGACAGTGAACCGGTCGTTATTCAGGATTATGAGTACATTCGACGAAAATATTTCTATATCAGCGACATCTACCGGCAAAACATGTATCCCCTGGATGACCAGGCCCGTTTTATGATCCGTCGCCGGATTACACAATTCGAACTGTATAAGCAGGTTCAGCCCCAGGAAGAAGGAGCTTTTATGGCGACGGCCTGGGTTGACCCGCGGGATACAACCCAGTATGAGTCATGGGCGGAACGAAATTTTTATTTCAAACGGATGGAAGAGGGGAGAGATTATATCCTGGATGAAAACCTGGGATATTTCAAAATGCTGACATCTGTCAATACGGGGGATGTTCTGGCCATTGCTTACCGTGACACAACTCAGATGGCCGGTGATCCCATTCCGGTGGTTACAGAGGGGGATCTGGTCGCGACCGGTGAATATCCCCAAAATTTGAAATTGATTAAGCCCGTCAACCCCCGGCCCGGGCATCCCACCTGGGATCTGGAATTTAAAAATGTATACTACCTGGGAACCCGTAATATTGAACAAGAGGGTTTTGATCTGAAAATTTATTACGACGGGGGAAATGCTCCACAGGAACGTTATGCTGACGGCACGCCCTATATCCGGATGTTTGGGTTGGACCGTCAGGATGAAAACGGGGCATTCGGTCAGCATGATGATCAGGTGGATTTGAATGCCAATTTCCTCAATCTCACGGAAGGGGAACTCATGATCCCCTACATTCGGCCTTTTACTTCAGAAGAAGCTGCCTGTTCCGGTGATCCCCAATGTTTTGACGGAAAATACAACCCCAACCTCCCGGCCGATTTTTCCTCCACAGCCCTGTATGACACAACTACCAACAACAATGCTCATGCTACGGAACACAAATTCTTTATCGAAGTGAAATACAGTAACCGCAGCGAAGTCATCGAGCTGAAAGATTTTATGATTATAGAAGGCAGCGAGGAAATTACGGCCAATCAGGTGAAGCTGGTAAGGGGTATCGATTATGAAATCGATTATTTCACCGGGCGGATTGTACTGAAAAGTGATGTGGCCCGCAACCCCAATGCTGTACTGGATATTTCCTATAATTCAAGACAGGTTTTTCAGCTGGATAAAAAAATCATCGCCGGAACCCGTGCAGAATACCGTTTTGGAAACAAAAGGCAGAATTTCCTGGGCGGGACCTTTATGTATTTCAATAAATCCTCAATTGATGATCAGGTGCGCGTAGGTGAAGAACCATACCGGAATCTGATCTGGGATATCAACGGTGAATATCGGAAAGATCTGGACTGGCTGACGCGGGGTCTAAACAGACTGCCTTTGATCAACACGAGCGGTAATAGTTATATTCACCTTTCGGGAGAAATCGCCCAGATTATTCCCAACCCGAATACTATTTCCAACAAAGAAACCGGGGATGTAAACGGAGTGGCCAATATTGATGATTTTGAAGGATCAAAGCGGGTCACCTCACTGGGGGTTGAACGCCGGGGCTGGCGGATGGCAAGCCCGCCGGTGGATGATTTTTTCCAGTTCCAGTATCCCAACAACGGTTTCTTATTCTGGTACAACCCCTACAACGATGTCCCCACCAACAGCATCTGGCCCAACCGGGAAGTAAGTGTCAACAAACAAAATGATGTCACGCGTGTTCTCACCATGGTTCTCGACCCCTTCATTGAAAATGTCACCGGCGATTCCCTGATTACCGATGAGACTCCCTGGGTTCCCGAAAATTCCTGGGGCGGAATGATGAAAGCCCTTTACTCCGGTGCTTTTGACCAATCCCAAAGTAAGTATATCGAAGTCTGGGTGAAGGGAAACAAAGGGAAGCTGCGGATTGATATGGGAAAAATTTCCGAGGATCTCAAAATAACACCCAATTTCACGGATGGGAGGCCGGTACAAAACGGAAAACTGGATACAGAGGATAAACCGGAAGCAGGATTTGTGGTTGGGAATGGTATCATTGATGATGGTGAAAATATCGGCCTGAACGGATTAACGGACGAGGAAGAAGCCCTCCTCGGCTGGGACCCTATGATAGATAATTACAAGTTTGAACCGGGAAAGGAGGAATATCGCTGGATAAACGGGACCGAAGGAAATGAAGACGAGACAGGGCATATTCCTGACACGGAGGATATCAATAACAACGGCCGCCTGGATGTTTTCAATGATTATTTTATTTATGAGCTGGATCTTGAAGACCCGGGGTCTCCCTATTACGTGACGGAAACTCGCTTTACAGACCTTCCCGGAAGTCCCAAAACCGGATGGCGTCTGTACCGTATTCCCCTGACGGATACACTGGAAACAGTGAATAATCCGAGTATGACGGAAATTGAGTTTGTCCGCCTGATTTTTGCCGGTGTGTCCTCGCAGGATACCCTCCAAATTGCTTCCATCGGCCTGGTGGGAAATGAATGGCAGGAAAAAGGCGTTGCCGCTATCATGGATTCGACCCAATTTACGAGAGATGATGATGTTTTTTCCATCACGGTTGTGAATACTGATGACAATCCGGAATACTATTCACCGGATGGCGTGCAAGGAAAGTTGGATAGGATTTATAACATCCGTTCAAAAGAACAGTCTCTGGCCCTCAAACATCTGGACCTTCCACCCCGACACATGACGGCCGCCCGTAAACAGTTGTATCAGAGTGAAAACTATATCCTGTATAACCGGATTAAAATGTTCATCCATGGAGATGATCGCTATCCACTGGATGAAAAACAGGTGGATTTTTACCTGCGCCTGGGGCGGACCACAACCGAGACAGATTATTATGAAATCGTGACACCCGTCTATGCCGGATGGGATAAAAGAAATACAATAAATGTGGATTTTAAAACTTTAACACAATTAAAATTGTTGAATCAAAACACAATTCCCGACACGCTTTCCTATCATATTTCGGCTGACGGACAGGTCCGGGAATTTTACGAACTGGATAAAAATCAAAATCCCACCGGCCGGATTTACCGCGTCGTGGGGGATCCCTCACTGGCTCGGATTGACCAGTTTATCATCGGGGTCATCAATGATTCACCAGATTATTATACGGGAGATATCTGGATCAATGAACTCCGGGTAAGCGATCCCAAGCGGGAGAAAGGGCTGGCTTTCAGGGGAAGTGCCAACCTGAGCCTGGGTAATGTTTCCACTATCCGGGTCAATTCTAAATTTCAGGAAGCCGAGTTTCACGAAGTAGATCAGAAGAATCCTTTTGAAGGTGGCACGCAGAATTTATCCGATTCCAGACAATTTGATGTCGTTTATACTTTCAATACACACGAGTTATTACCTAAAAAGTGGAATCTGAGAATTCCCGTAACGCTCTCGTTTTCTGAGTCAGAAAAAGTACCCAAATATTCCCCCGGAAGTGATATACTCCTTGCAGATGCCCCGGATAGTTTAATTACATCGTCTACCCGGAAAAGTCTCCAGACCTCCTTCAATAAAAATTCCAAATCCGACTTTTTTCTCACCCGGTGGACGGTAGACCGGACAGCCCTCAGCTTTACCATGACGGATAATTTTAGTAAAGACCGGTTTACGCAGGAAAAGAGTGTCCAAACCTATCAGGGAAAAGTGACATACAGTGCCCAACTCCAAAAGGACAAAGGGATCCCATACCTTGCCTGGATGCCTCTGATCGGGAAACATTTTAATGAAAGTCGCCTGTATTGGAAACCCTCCTTGATTAAATATGATATCAGCTCGACGGAGAATATTTCAAAAAATACCCCCTGGTCAGGCGAGACAGTCCCCAATCACACCTGGATCATGAAACGACAGTTTACATTGAACTATAACCCGACAGATAAAATCACGTTGAAATATAACCGCACTGCGGATGCAAACTACCGTGATTACCTGTCTCAGAAACTGGATGTGCTGAAAGAATTTTCCCCGGGTGAAGTAACAAATATTACGGAAGGGCTGAATGCCACATTCTCACCCGAATTCACTTCTTGGCTGAAACCGAGTTTTACTTACGGCTCTACATTCACCCAAAACGAACCCCTGTCCAGGAATTATGCCAATGTGGGAAACACCCGAACTCTCAGCGGAAGTTTGAACCTAAACCCACGTTCAATTTTTTCCCAAAAAAGGCAATCTTCTACACCCTCCAAAAGTCCTGCAGCGCAGCGCCCCCAACGCCAACAAGCTAACAAGCCTCAGGAAACAGAGGATCGTAAACCGGAAAAAGAGGAAAAGAAAACACTCAATCTGTCACCGGAAAAACTCTTTTTCGGTTTTATCAACAACCTTTCACCCATATCCATTCGGGCTTCCGAGACCCGCCGCCTGAGTCATAACGGATTGGTGCTGGGCGACAGTACAGAGCAGAAATCCCCGAACTGGGCATATCGATACGGTTTCTCTGACACGCCCGGTGACTCCATTGCCCTGGACCAGGTTGGACAGAATTACCGTGGTTTGAATATTACAAGGAATTTAAGTCTCCAAAGCGGATACCAGATGACAAAACGGATTTCTACCACCTTTGATTTTGCCCTGTCGTCTACTATCAATGAAGCCGGTGTGAATCTCACCGAAACGTTTACACGAAATTTCTTTCCACTGGGCGCTGAAGGCCGCACCGGCTTTCCCCTTCCGGGCTGGTCTGTGAGATGGACTGGTTTGAATACCATGAAATTCTTAAGCAAGTATACGACCAATGTAACACTGGAACACCGATATGCCGGAAAAGAGATGGTGCAATATCAGAATAATGAAGAAAAAAGTTCAACCTATACCCATGAATATCAGCCATTGATTGGCCTGACCTTTGCATTGAAAAACGGACTTCGTTCTACAACCCGCTGGACCCGGAGCCTGGATATCCGGAATACGGAAGCAGATACCAAACGGACTTTTACTGATAACGCATCATTGAATCTTACTTATAACCATAAAGGTGGTTTATCCATTCCCTTACCCTTTATGGAGACGGTGAATCTCCAGAATTCCATGGACATATCGGCCACCTTTACATTCAGCAATCAGAAAACTTTGCAGCGAAGAGGTAACGTGGAAAAATTTGCCGAGATGGACCGGCGTCAGAGCTGGGTTTTTCAACCCGAATTCAGTTATCAGTTCTCACGGAATATTAACGGGGCCGCCTGGTTTATGTACAGTGAAACAAAGAGTAAAATGCCCACGCGGATTTCCCGGGATTTCGGCGTCAAAGTTAATATAAGGATCCGGGGATGAGACACTCTTTGAAACGTCTGATCTGGTTTGTGTCCAGCTGTTCTTTGTTGCAAGCCGCCACCCCCTCTTTTGATGGAAATCGTGCTTTTACATATCTCACGATTCAAACAGATATGGGGCCCCGAAATCCGGGAAGCCGGGGACATGCCGCTTGTATTCAATGGCTTATGGAGACAGGTGAAAAATGGGCGGATACTGTTGTAACACAAGAATTTACGGGATATAATCCCTACGGGCCGGATAACGTTTCTCTTACCAACGTGATTTTCCGGTTTCAACCGAAGAATCCGGAACGGGTCATGCTTTCTGCCCATTTTGACACCCGGCCGGTGGCCGATTTGGACCGTTTCCGACGGAATGAACCTATCCTGGGTGCCAACGACGGTGCCAGTGGTGTGGCTGTTCTGGTTCATCTTGCCCAAATTCTTGCCCAATTTCCTCCTGCCATTGGCGTGGATATTGCCTTTTGGGATGGTGAAGATATGGGTCGCCCCGATTATCCTGAAGAATTTTGTCAGGGAAGCCGATATTACAGCCAAACACCCCTGGAACCGGTTCCACATAGAGGAATTTTGATTGATATGATTGGGGATTCTGAACTGCAGATTTTCTATGAACTGTATTCCCTCCGTTTTGCACCCGAACTGACAAAGGAGATCTGGGATACGGCAAAAAAAGCAGGATATGCAGATGTGTTTATCCCTAAACATGGCCCGATGGTTTATGATGACCATGTTCCCCTGTCGGAAGGGGGTATACCTACCGTGAATATCATCGATTTTCAATATCCTGACGCCCGGCGGAATTATTGGCACACACATGAAGATACACCGGATAAATGTGCGCCGGAAAGCCTCCAGTGTATCGGGGATGTTCTGTTGATGTGGCTTTATGGACAGGAATAAATGATGGCAAAAAAAGGTTATGCAAAAATCAGCCTGCCCCCCCACGAATCGATCCGCAATACGTTGGAGCGGGACTTTTTGGAAACAGGCCGCATTCAGGCCATGGAAATCAATCCAACGGCACTTGTGATTTGGGAAGCTTGGGAGTCGAGCGAAATGCTGATGAAAAGTCTGATGGATTATTTTCCGGGCGTCCCGGTTGAACGCGAATTCGTCCCTGACCAGGATTGGAATCTGACATGGATCGAGGGTTTCAAACCCCTGAAAATTGGACGTTTGTGGGTTACGCCCCCTTGGCACCGAAAGGCAATTCCTCCGGGAGAACCGATGCTCTGCATCAACCCTGGCTCTGCCTTCGGTACGGGAACCCATGAATCCACACAACTGAGCCTCAAGATGCTTCAAAAACATATCAGACCCGGTCTGTCGGTTCTGGATCTGGGGTGCGGATCGGGTATCCTTTCGATTGCTGCAGCCCTGCTGGGAGCTTCGCCCGTGGAGGCCTGTGACGTGGATCCCCAGATTGAGACCAATATTCGTGAGAATATTGAACTGAACGGAAATCCTCAGGTCCGATGGAAGGTGCTGGATGTCTTTCAATTGAAAAGCTATGCCTGCGATTGGGCTATGATTAATATCCAAAAACCCGTTATATTCCCCCTTCTTGAAAAATTTTCTACCCTGTCCGCTGATAAAAAAGCGGATCATCTGATTTTATCCGGTCTGATGATTGAAGATGAAAAGGATCTGACACGCCTTTTGTCTGAAGCGGGATACAAGGTGATGGAGAAACAAACGGACGGAGAATGGCTTGCCGTCTGTGCAACCCGAAATGTGTTATGATAAGATTTCCATTCATGAAATATGTGATGCCCCTCCTTTTCTTACTGGCCATGCGATGCGGGCCTGAAATTCCCCTTTC
>LGGY01000014.1 GCA_001509335.1 Fidelibacterota bacterium 46_43 | reverse complement strand
GGATGGGGGACATCCGGGAACCAGACAATTTTTACGCCGGATGAACTGATCCGCACATTTAAAATTACGGATATATCGAAAAAAGGGGCCATTTTTGATCTGCAGAAAATGATCTGGATCAATGGCCAGCACATTTCAGGAAAAACTGCCACTGAACTTTTTCCATGGGTGTCCCGGGCATGGATAAAGGCCGGACTATTATCAGCGGATGAGATAGAAGACAGAAAAGTCTATCTGCACCAGGCCATCAATTTATTAAAGACACGGATGAAGCTCATTACAGATTTTGTATCCTTTGGATCTTATGTATTGAAAGATCCGGTAAACTACGATCCTGAGGCAGCCAAAAAACACTGGGCTCACCCACAGATACAAGATCTTATAAACCATTATATTAAAGCTTTGGAAACGCTTGATCCCTTCGATGCAGAAAATCTGGAAGAAACCCTTCGCCATATTACAGACGAAGCCCGTGAAAAGGCAGCGGTTTTAATTCATGCCGTAAGGCTGGCGGTCACTGGATTTTCTGTCAGTCCGGGACTTTTTCAACTGTTATCACTTCTGGGTAAAGAGGTCGTTATCAGAAGACTGAAAAAAGCCTTAGATTATTTACAAACATAAACACGTCAAATTTCCCTGCGGGGGTATTATGAAAAAAAATATCATGTCCCGTATTCTCATGTGTCTCACCATGGGGTGGGTCCTGTGCACAGCTGCTCCCATAGACAAAGAAATATATATTTTGGATTTTGAAAACAAAACCGGGGATGTTTCTCTGGACTGGCTGGAAAAGGGATTGACGGAGATGATTTTCCAGGAAAAATTTCGTCTTCCCGGTTTGATTCTCCATCCCGAATACACTGTATCCGAAGCCATCACATTCCGGGATCAGGATCCTCAATATCCGGCGAACCGGTATATCCTGATGGGATCCATATATCCTCAGTTTACAGCCTCCTGCCGGGACAACGATTTTACGGTTCAACCAGACCGAGGCCAAATTACGCCTTGATATGGAACGGGAGAATTTGAATACGACCCGTCAGGCCATGTACGAATTACTGCTAAATCCCTATCTGATCCAGATCAACGAACCGAACATTACCACCCTTCCATACAGACCTCACAGGGGAACCATTCGCATAGAAGTCTCTTATCAGCTCCATCCGGATTTGCTTGAAGAACTCACAGACATACTCCCCTTTCAACAGGTCGACACCCGCGATGATAATTATTCCTATCTCACTTTTCAGGCAGATTATTCCGATATTCCATTTCAGTTGCAGCGGGATATACAGTTAGGACATTACCGGACCATCCCGGTGGTAGAGCTAACAGACGAACAGGGACGCATCATACACACATTTATTGACGGGCAATATCTGGATCTTCGGGAAATCAACCAGCATGATGGATTAAGTCTTCTTGATCACTTCAAACCGCTGTTGATCATGACCTCTTCCCGGTCGGATATTCAGCTTTATATAAAACAGGCACCGTATGTTGGTGTATATGAACTGGAACTACCTGTCTCCATCCTGGAAAGCCTGGCGGAAGTGCGCGTCCGGTTTTATCCCATCCTTGATTTATACGAACGGTATTAATCCCTAAGCTAATTAAAAGTTCTTGCAATTTTTTTAAATTATTTCGTATTATTTCAGGCTTTTTGACGGCGAAGTAGCTCAGTTGGTTAGAGCAGCGGAATCATAATCCGCGTGTCCGGGGTTCGAATCCCTGCTTCGCTACTCCCCTTTTTATGAAGCCCTTTCATCTGAAAGGGCTTATTTTTTGGGATATAAAAAAGGGAGCAATGATTTCATTGCTCCCGATCTATCAACGTGAGATGTAATAAGACTTAACGACGTTTTTTACTGCCTTCTTCACGGGGTAATACCAAAACTTCGATATCATCAACTTTTTTCTGGAGGGCTTCCAGGTCGCGGGATAGTTTTTGAATTTGCTGATTAGTAGTAATCTGGTTCTGGTTAGCCATTGCTCTCAGGCTGGTGGTTACTTTTCTTAGCGCTTCAACCTGAGTTTCCAGGTTATTCAGGTTGTTATCCACAACAGCCCCCAGGGAATCAACCCGTGTATTGATTAAAAACATATCCTGGCTGTGCATTCTTTTCACATCTTCAATTTTACTGTAGATATCTTTTATATCATTCTGATTTTGGCGGACATGTTTCGCTCTGCCCACAAATTTGACTTCAAGGTCATTGAGCTGGTCTGTGAATTTCTGATATTTATCTTCAATTTTACCGGCTCTTTCATTCATAGAATTGATGCGGGCATCAAATGTTGTCTGATAGTAATACATTGCACCCAATCCGGCAAAGAGGGCAACCCAGAGTACAGACATCAAAAATTTCTTCATTATTTACTCCCAGTATTTTCAAATTCAATATTGTTGAACTCAAGCAAGTGAACGTACATAAAATGTAATTCAAAATCAACAATACAGAAATAAAAAAATGCATTAAAATAAAAAAGCCCCGGGATTCCGGGGCTTTTTATGATTCGGGAAGATCTGCTTATTTCAGCAGCGTCATTTTCCGTGTAATGGACTGGCCGTCGACTGTCAATCTGTACAGATATGTACCGGAGGCGATATTCGAGCCATTCCATGTGGAAGTATAGTCACCGGCTTCGCGGTAACCATCCACCAGTGTTTCAACCAGTTTACCATTCACATCATAGATGGAAAGGTTCACATTGGCGCCAGCCGTCAGGTTGAAGTTGATGGTTGTGGCAGGGTTAAAGGGGTTGGGATAGTTTGCTTTGAGTGTAAAGGATTTCGGTCCAAAAACACCTTCAGTTTCCCAGATACCTTCTGGAGACTTCACAAACTTGTAGATACCATTGTTATCCCAGGTATTGAAGTAAGTCACATAAGCTGTGTTTGCATCCGCAAAGTCGATACCCCGTGGATAGATGGTCCAGCCAATAGTTTGTGCAGAATCGGGTACCATTGAATCCACGAAAGCTTTTTGTGTGGGATCCCATGCAATATGAGAGCAGGGAGTAAAGGGAACGTCACTGGGAGGCCTTACACCCATCCAGAGCAATCCGTCGGGTGACCAAGCAGCAGATTCTACATTCAGTCCGTAAATAGTATCAATCTGAGAGGTATAATCCCCATCCAGGCCTTCATCACTGTGGAAAATCACAACACCAGAACTTGTATAGCTGAAGAAATAGATATCGTTTGCATCAGGTGAGACTTCAACAGTTCTTGAATAACCGGATGTCAGATCTCCGGGAATCACATCATCAATGAGGAATCCATCGGGATCAAACGCCTTGACGGGTTGACCCCCGGCAACAACCATGTTCACAAACATGTTGCCGGCAGCATCAGTTGCAACCTTGGTAATGGAGTTCTCGCCAAATGGCATTTTCACAAACTGTTTCACGGTATAATCATCTTTATCAAGAACATACCATGAATCATATACCGATACAATCACATCACCATCGGGTGTTGTGCCCAGGCCACGTAAAGAATACCAAAAAGTATCCACTTCATAGCCAAAGTAGCTTTCGGATGGATCCAGGGGGCCAAAGGTTTTAATTGATGTTTCAAGTGTTCCATCGGGATTGAAAACCCTCAGTGCCCTGCAGGCAACAAAACTGTCTGCAGGAGCCGGCACGTAGATAGAGTCCCTCTTATAGTATGAACCATACCAGATCCGGCCGTTTCCATCCACAGCAACACCATGTCCATAAGATTCGACAGTGTTTTCATCCGGGTTCGGAAAGGATGTCCCACTGTCCCATCCTGCGAAGGCCATGGTGGCTGCGAGCAAGACAGCCACAACAACTAACATTCTTTTCATCTCGTTCTCCTTTTTTGGTTAACCATTTTCTTTCTTTTATGGGCGGCCGTAATAGGGTGCACCATTCACATCCAAACTGACACGAATCAGGCGTGGTGTAGGCGCATTATTATCCGTCCTGTCACTTCTTCTTACCATATACAGTTTATTATCGTTTCCGAATGTCATGTGAACCCCCTTAGTAAACAGGGCGGGGGTTGGATAATTATAGATAGCTTTGGCAGAACCGTCACTCAAATTGACATGAACAAGGGGGACACCGTGATCATCGCCACTGACAAAGGCATTGCCGTTTTCATCCAGAACCATAAACACCGGTGTTGTGTCATCAAATCCGGTGTCCTTCCAATCCACAACAAGTGTCTTGGCACTCACAACACCGTTTGCCTGAATATCATGCTTGTAAATACCAAATTTGGTGATCGTTGTCTCAGTACCTGTATATTCAGCCAGCGTATAGATTTGATTATTAAAAACTTTCAGCGAATGAACCGCATAATCCTCATAGAGATCATTTTCTACAATGGTAGAACCATCCGTTAAAAGAGCAAAGAGCATTTTAGTCATTCCGGCAGCATATAAAATGCCATTGGCATCCCAATCAATGGTTGATACCCGGTCACCGAATTTAACACCCGTTTTTCTTGAACCACCGCCTGCTGGAAAGAAATATAAGGTAGCATAATTTCTGGCATACATGAGATCACCGTTGGGAGCAAACTTTAAATCCGTCATATTATTATGGCTGCCATCGGCATAAATAATCATGGAATCGTGCTTTGCCGGCATCAGTTTATACACATTCTTGTCAAAAGATGTGACATAAACATTCTCATCTTTATCCACAGCGACAGCCAAAGGGAGTGTCTGGTCAGAGAAGGCGCCATATTCCACCGCGGGTTTTTCCAGTGTATAGGGAATAAAATTCCCATCATTATCCATATAATTCCCAAAAAGATAGGCACCCTGAACAGCGATACGCACTTTCACTGAATCCATCGCCCACTGTGCCGGATCTTTAATAATCACCGGTGCATATACCGCCATTTTCTGGGGGCTTGCCGTGAGATCCGTTTCAGCCGGTTCGGGAAAGCCAATGCCTTCATTAAAGAAGACCACGTTTTCAGAAATATTTTCGGAAAAATTATTTCCGTATATTTCCACAAGGCCTACTGCCTGATATGAATTCAAAGCCGGGTTGACCTCAGTAATCTCAGGAGTAGGTTTTCCAAAATCATTCGGATCAAAAACACTATCCGGATAATCTGTATCCTCACATCCTGTCACACCAAACATTGCAACCAGCAAAGTCAGCAAGCCCAGTATTAATCCCTTCTTCATCTTTAGTCTCCTTCGCGTAATATTAGTATCATTCTTATCAAATGTCAATTATTAATAGTTTATCATGCGTGCATGGATTAAAATCCGAAGCCAAGGGTGATCCGCTGCACATAATCAAACACTCCAAAAGGGGTATATGCATAATTAAAGGAAAAACCGAATTTCCGGAGTCCGACACCCACGGCAAAATCCCGTTCATCGCTATTCATCATATATCCCCCCCGAAGATAAAGGGTTTTCATGAAAGCATATTCCAGGCCCAGATTCACCTGTTCAGGATAAGACCTGGGATGGGTGGCATCCGCGTAGAGCCAGAGTTCCTGTCCTTTGGGTTTTTCAGGCATCAGATCCAGTAAATCCATTGTAATTCCGATAGTAAAGGTCAGGGGGAGCTGAAAGTTTTCCCTTTCGAAATTTATTTCTTCAGAAAAGTTCTGAAATGTCATACCGAATGTCAGGCTTTTAAAACCGGTTTTGAACTGTGTTCCAAAATCAAAGGAAGTGGCATTCGCCAGATTTTTCTTCACTTTCAGGCTGTCTGCATCATGGACAATGCTTTTTCCCAGTTGTTGCCCGGAATACTTGATGCTGCCGCCAATGGAAAACTTGTCTGAAAGAGCCACGGCGTACCCGATACCGGCAGCGAAAGCGGAAGGATACATGATTTCCGTATCCACATAGCCCTGATCATTCTGCCAGGGCAGTGTTCCCTGGACTTCGCCATAATCCACGGATTGAGCGGTGAGTCCAAAAACACCCATACGTCCGTCTCTGGGACGGAAAGCGAGGGCATAGGTATTGTGCTGGATATTATCAATCCATTGATTCTGACTGGCTGTCAATTCAATTGTTTTATCAGACCGGGCCATACCGGCCGGGTTAAAAAAGAGAGAATTCACGCCATTTTCCAGCGTTGTGGCGGCATTTCCCAGTGCACTGCTTCGGGCATCGTTAGTAACACTCAAAAACTGAAACCCGGTCTGTCCCAATTTTTTATCTTCAGCGTGAAGACCGGATATCACACAGCACATGAGAAAGATTCCAAGGCAGTGTTTCAGATGAATATGTTTACTTATCATGATACTTACCTGACAATAATAATTTTACGGGTTGCCGTTTCACCTTTCCGGTACAAAATTTCTCCGGTAAAGGGATCCTCCTGATCCTCGGTGACTTCAAAGTGGGCGATATAAATACCGCTGACAACAACCTGTCGGGAAGAGCTCAGGGATTTCCAGGTTTCATCACCGCTTCCGTCGTCATGAACGATCGTTTCAATCAAATCACCCCGTTCTGAGAAAATCCGGATGATACATTTCCCCGGAATATTCAGAAACATGATTTTATCATCTTCTCCCGTATATTGAAGTTGTTCCGCCCGGATATTGAAGGGATTGGGAACAACCCGGATATCCTTCAAATTTTCGCCGGCCTGGCGTTTCAGGTAGGCCGGTTCAGTGGTTTTCGTATAAAACCGGGTACTTTCCAATGGACCAGTCGGATTATATATCCCGTCACTATTCAGGCTTCCATCACTGTAAGCGGTGATATAGTAGTAATATGAAAAACCTCGGGCGGGACTTTCATCATAGTATTGCTGGGTCCCCGGAGGCACTTCGGCAATCAAGTCGAATAGCGTATCGGGTTTGCTAATGGCCCGGTAAATCCTGTATCCTGCAAAATTGGATGCGCCTTCATCAGGCGAAGGTGTCCAGATGAGGTCAATCCGGTCCCCTTTTGATTCCACGTTAAACACTTCCGGCGGTCTGGGAGCCTGGGGGATCTGAAAGCCAGAGCTGTAGTTTCTTAGAGCCCGGCTCATGGTCAGGAGAAAAGAATCCCGACCGGTAAAAACCCAGGTATTTTTAAAGACATCTTTATCATCTGTAGTGGAACCGTCTGGAAGGGTAAAGGGACCCTTATCATTGGGATCCATATAAGCCTGTTTCCAGCGTCGGCCAATCTGTTCGCACATCGGGCGACTTAAACCGTTAATTGCTTCCACTTCAACGATTTTCACAGAATCTCCCGGGGGAATATCAAAAGGGCCATAGGTGATCCATACATTCGTTCCCCCCCCATCGCCATGAATTGTTGACGGATCAACTCTGTCTGTTACAGATGAAACATTATCCTCATAAAAAAGATTTCCGCCCCCTTTACCGCTACCCCCGTAGGGTTGACCGGAAAGATGCTGATAGGCAATGACCATTTTATCTTCGTCCGCCGGTTTCAAATCACCGGTTGAAGGATAGGTATCTCCGGCGTGCCAGCCCAGCATGGTGGGTTGATTGGGGTCATCACTATGATCCGACGCTGATTTATCTACATGCAACACACCGGTCCCCACATAATGGGGTGCTGTGAGTCTTCCATCCCGGCTTGCATAGGGACCGCCTACATTATCAAAAGCCCAGCCATCCACCTGACCTAAAAAGGAATAACCGCAGCGGATCCATTCCAGTTGATCAATCGGAGTGGATTCGGTTAAAGTCGCCAGGTTTGTATGATAAACCGGGTAGGGCATGGCACCGGGGTCCTCGGTTTTGAAGCGGCTGCGGCTTACCCAGGAATGCTTTCCCCAGGTTATGGCACCGGTGATGGCATTTCCTGCTTCCCGACTGCACTGATACCGTGTACTCCAGCCAACGCGCAATCCCTTAATGGTTTCATTCAAAACACGGACACTGTCATAGCCCACGTACCCGGTATTTGTAAACACCAATTCCTTGATAAAGTAGTTATCATGGTACTGCTGGCTGAAGGCATGTACCCGCATGGTCATCGTAATGCCGGCAGTCGTGTTTACAATATTCTCTACAATCCGGTCAGCAATCTGGTTGGGGTTGATGGCATCCACATCCCCTTCATAAGGGGCTGTCAGGTTGTTCCCGTCCACATAGACCGTAGGTGAAGGAAATTTAGCTGTTTGCCTTAAACGGACGGGAAAAAGGGAAATATCCACATTCCCCTGGGTGATATATGACGTCCATTTTTCCCATTCATAGCCTGCGGCATCGGTGAAGTCATCAACACCGATCCAAGCCCTCTGAATTACATCATTATCCTGGTACAGGTAATCTGCCGGCCAAATCATACCTTCGTAGTAGACATTGTTCCATGCCCGTTTTCCAAAGTATGAATTGAAGTGTGTTTGCAAGGAACCTATTCTGACATATCGCCTGTCCGTAGCCGCAACCTGACTCAGGGCTTGTCCGGACAGACAGACAATCAGAAAAAGTAGTGTGGAAATTTTTAAAGTATATTTCATAGTCAGCTCTCTTAAAAGACGATTTTAATTCCAAATTTTACCGCTCTGGGATTGGCAAAGGTATTGAACCTGAGGTTTGGCATATCAATATATGCTTTATCTTCCAAAGCTTTCTTTGCTTCATTGGAATCAACTTTTTGCCATACTTTTATCATGTTTCCGGGATTCTCGGGATCTTCGACTTCTACACGCTGGACAAAACGATCGGTTTTTGATACATCTTCAGGAGAAGTAAAGAGATTGGGGAATCTTTCAACCAGTGATTGGGTATTTCCAATATAGTACCAAGTTTTATCTACATTGATATCGTCTGAGATGCTTTCCAGATACCTCATGGGTTGAAATTCCGTGTCCCAATCCCGGTAAGCACCCAGATTATCCTCTCCGGGAATACCGCCGATACCAAGATCATCATACACCTGACCGTCAAAATGGAGAGATTCGCGATAATCGTTATAATCATAGGTATCGGCAATCCCGTTATAACTGAGGAATTTTGTATTGAGAAAATTTGTAATATCCATATATAGCTGGAGTTTGAATTTCTCAAAGCTCATGGATTTCATCAGTCGGAGATCTAGGTTATAGGTATCCACCCATTTCACATTGTTTGTAAGACCCACCACACCGGTTGGATTCCAGGTTGTCTGGCTTCCGGCATTCCAGGTAAAAAGGAAGCTGGCAACCCAGCCACCTGCAGGATAAACACCCCCAACGGCCGGTCCGAACTGATCCGGAGTATGGAGATCGATATTGGCCCGGGCATAGGGCTGGGGATGAGGTTTTTCCTGGTAGGGATTATCCCTCAAATAGGCTCGCATGGCATTTGGATCCTGATAGTACATCTGATATCCAAACCATCCATAAGAACGAACCATGTAGGTATAATTCACAAAACCGGTAATCCAGGTTCCCCATCGTTTATCCAATGTGAGCTCAATACCACGGATATCTTCATAGTTGTTATTATCGGTGACAGAATACCGGACGGAACTGTTAATATTCTGATAAGTAATCCAACCGACCTGATTAGTGACATCTTTATAATAGGCTGCAATATTCACCAGGAACATATCCAGCAAATTTTGCGAATAACCGATTTCATAGGCTACGGTCTTTTCAAAATCCAGGTTGGGATTCCCGATGGATGTCACAAGACCGTTATACTCTCTTTGCAAACGGAAGCGATGTGTCGATGCAGGTTCCGAGCGAAAGTGCCCATAGTTGAAATAGAGTTTGGAGTTTTCAGTGATGGGATGGGAAATTCCAAGGCGGGGGCTCAGAGCAACAGAGGGCTTAGAATCTTCCCGGGGGGCTTGTTCCTCAATAAGATGCCCATTCCCTTGTTTGAAAAAGTCATCATAGGGATCCAGGAGGTATTTATCGGTATTGGCATCGGAGTAGTCCAGCCTGAGGCCGATATTTGCAATAAATCCTTCAAATTCCATTTTATTCTGGATATACGCTCCGATACGATAGGGGAAAACCTGATAAACTTGTTCACGGTTCCATGTTGTCATACCCGGGTTGTAGGTAAAGGATTTGATATCATAATCATTAAGAACCAGTTCTACACCGGTACGGATCTGATTGGACCGGTTAATCTGGTTTGTATAATCATATCGGGCAGAATAGGTGGTAACCACCGAATTATCCCGGCCGAGGTTCATCCAACCGCCGGTACGGATATTATCCCCAATAGAGCCGGTTCCATACCCCCAATATCCATAAGGGGTCTCATCCATAAAATATCCGGGGAAAACTTCAACTGTTTTGGATGTATCCCGAAGATCTCCCTGAAATGTTTTGTAGATATTCTTATTCATCTGCAGGGTCACTTCATAATAGGAATCGGAATTTATGATATGGTTGAGTTTCGCACCGACAATAGTCCGGTAAATGGATGCCGGGCTGTAGTAATAGGGGACATAGAGTGATTCTTTGGTTTTCGCCAGACTGGCCAGGGTATAGGAGGATCGGACAACATCTCCGGTGGGCGTTGTTGTCCAGTTATATGTAGAAGCGGAATGAATCTCACCATACATCCCAGTCAAAGTCAGTTTGGTATTATCTGATATGTCTGAAGTCAGTTTAAGACGACTGATATTTTCTGAATAGGCGTCTCTTGAAAGGGGGATATAGAACATTTCCTGCAGATCGCGGTAGGACAGATTGAATCGCAAATCACCCAGTTTTTTCCCGATCACGGGGACAGGACCGCTAAACGAAAAATCCCCTACATAATCCGGCTTTTTGATATCCCCCTGGCGTCTGTGGATATAACGATAGACGCGCTGAGCTCCTGTAGGTGAAAGATCATTGTCCGGATTGTCATCAGATAAGGTTTCCTGTGATACGGCAACCCATCCTTTAAAAGAAGGATACTGGCGCCGGGTAAAACGGTCCCAGGGTTCATAACCGGTTTCCGGATTAGGTTCCGTTCCATACCAGCACACTTCATCATCCAGATAAGGCCTGTTATGGTAAGACATGGGATCATAGGGTGAAATGCCGAAATGTTTCGGAGCCGCCGGTTTATATTGAAAAGAGAGGGAGCCGTTATAGGATTCCCTGCTTCCCTCACTGGTCACGATATTTATCACCCCGGAGCGGATATTTCCGTATTCTGCGTTGAACCCACCGGTTTGGACCTGAACTTCTTTCACAGTGCTCAGGCTGACAGCGGAATAGGGATCATTGGAGCGCTCATCGTTCATGACAATTCCATCGACAATAAACGATGTTTGTCTGGAACTGCCTCCCCGGATGGTCAGTCCCTGTGCACCGGCCTGAAGACCGATCACATCCATCACTTCATTAATGGGTAGAGCCTCAATTTTCTCAGAATTAATATTCAGCTGGCTGTTGGAAATATCCCGGATCACGACGGGCATTTCGGCTACAACCACCACTTCGGACATACCCACCGCCTGGGTCCTCAGGGTTACATCAATGATGGACGTGAGTCCCATATTGACATTGACGTTCCGGACCGTCACCTTTTCATATCCTATCATGGATACAGATAATTCATAGGTTCCCGGCGGAACATTCAGAATGGAATAATACCCGTTTTCATCTGTTGCGGCACCCAGCATAGTTCCTTCAACAATCACATTGACACCCGGCAGGGGATTACCGGCCTCGTTGGTAACCTGACCAGCAATTTTTCCTGACTGGGCAGCCTGAGAGAAAACAGGCAGTAACAAAAGTCCCACCAGGGTAAGCAAAACCATTGTTTTATAGAAAATCCTATTCATAAGGATACTCCTCTAAAGAGATACTCTCAGGGTAAATCTCTGAATATCGTCAAATGTTTTCATGGGGGTATAGCTGTAATCGAAAACAATCCCAAAAGCATTCAGACCAAATCCAAAACTGGATCCGCTTTCATCCCGGTTTTGTTCGAACCCGTACCGGAGGAAGAATTTTCTCACAAAGCTATACTCAATACCCAGATTCAGGTATTCGGGATAAGACCGGGGGTGTGCCCAATCCGCATAGATATCCACGTTATGATTTGGCATTTCAGCGGAGATAAAATTCATCAGATTGGCTGTTAATCCAATAGAGAAAGTAAGAGGTAGCTGGAAACTTTCATCGATGTATTTTATTTCATTAGAAAAGTTCCGGACCGTCATACCAAACTTCACGTCCCGAAATCCGGTATTAAAAATGGTACCAAAGTCTATAGCCACAGCGTTGGTTTTGTATTTTTTGGTGATCAGACTATCTGTCATTTGCACGTTACTCTTCCCAAATTGCTGTGCAGTATATTTCACTTGGCCGCCGATAGAAAATTTTGTAGAAAGAGATTTGGCATATCCAATACCCACCTGCATGGCCGAGGGATTAAACACGTGGGTATCCACATATCCTTTATCATTGGACCAGACCATCGTCCCCTGCATTTC
>LGGY01000110.1 GCA_001509335.1 Fidelibacterota bacterium 46_43 | reverse complement strand
CCTCCGGGCTTTGTAAAGGCAATTGATTCAAAATAGGGATTAAACACTGTAATATTGGGGATACTTTCCGCCAAAATCAGAGAGGCCGGATGATTATCCTTGCTCCAGTCCTTCGGGGGGCCGGACGTTTTTTTGCTGGAATCGGTAAGGATATAGAGGGGAATTTTTTTCTCCCGGCACAAACGGGAAACCAGACCTGTCCCGATTTTATTCACAAACCCCTCTTTCCAGTACCAGTCCGTGCCTACCATGGCCAGATCACAGTTTTCTATGGCCTTTTCCATGGCGGAATCGGTATACAGCATCACTTCAATTTCGTAACGCGCCAAAAACTTTGCCAGATTCACAGCCTCATTAACCGGGCGGCATTCTGTGGTATGAACGGTAAAGGTGATGTCTTTCTGCATGGCCCGAACCAGCGATTTTCGAACAATTGAGCTGTGGCTGAATGAAAAGACCCGGGCGCCGTCTTTAATCAGGGATGAAGCGGTTTCCGCCGTTTTGTCAATTTTCTCGTTCAGGGCTTCCCGGAATATCTCAATGATCTCGGGAACTGTTTGTTCACCCTTCTGAAATGTGTCCATGATCACCTTATACAGATTGGGGAAAATAGCCATAAGGGGATGGGCTTCGGTGACTTTTTCATAAAAGAACTGAATTTTTTTTACTTGTTCTTCCCGTGAAAAATCGCTGTTTTCCGTAAAATACCGGGTCAGAATATTTAAAAATTTCAGCAAGAGGGTCGTGGCCCCTGCTTCCTGTTCAAGCAGGAGGGTTTCAAATTCAGGATAATATTTCATCAGGACTCTCCTCGCGGGGAAGGTGAACAATCCCCGATTTTTTTTCATTGATGAGCTTCCACTGGAAATCAAAAAGTTTGCGCATCATTTTTATGGATGTATCCAGATTGTACAAATTTTTTCGGGCTTTGTCGAAGTCTTTATTTCGCCTGTGCATATCCGCCATCAGATAGTGGGACAAAGATATATCTTTGCTGTTCATGTCTGTTTCCAGTAAAGACTGTTCAAAATACTCAATGGCTTTTTTTCTGTTTTCGACCGCTCGGGCATCATCCCCCTCATCGTCAAAAAGCCAGGCAATGCGCATGAAACAGTCACCAATAAGATAAGATCGGGCACCATCCACCGCCAGAATGCCCTGGTAGGCTCTGAAAAGCTCCAGAGTCGTTGGATTGTTGTCCGAAAATTGTTCCAGATAGGCGGGGCTTTCAACATAAACCGACACTTCCTGAATGTTTTTGGGCGGCGAGGCAAAGTCATGACTCACGTAATAACACACCGGACACTGGATCAGCCAGTCATCCAGCAAATCATCCTGGAGCGTGTGGATTCTAAAGTCAGTGTCTATGGATTCAATTTCGAAAAGCATGTCTTTGGGATTATTGGGAATGTTGGTACCACAGACCGGGCAGGCAACCGCCCGTTGTCCGTTATCGATATCTTCAGGAACGTAATTATCATGATTCATTGAGTTGGATCTCCAGCCATTTTTTTGCTTCAAAGCCTTTCTGCATCATCCGGGAAATGGCCTTGAGCGCTTTTTGATGATTTTCCCAGGACACTTTTTCCAAAGCATCTTTCAGGGAAAGCCAGCTATAACTTTCGTGTTCCGAGCCGATCTGCACCTGTTCTGTTTCCACTTCGGCGGCAAAAACAGGGACAAGGTTCATGCGGTCTTCCGTTGCTTCGTAAAAAGAACTGGTAAAGTCGGCAACCCAAAACCGGACAGGTTTCAGTCCAGTTTCTTCGGACATTTCACGCAACGCCGTTTTCCAGGCCATTTCTCCGGGGAGGATTTTACCATGAACACAATGGTAAATACCGGCGTAAAGACGCTCCGGTGCTCGTTTCATGATCAAAAAACGGAGTCCGTCGGGAGTCCGCCTAAAAATCCAGCAATCAATGACCCGTGTGATAATTCGTGTCATAATCTTTTATTCAAAAGGGAAGGTCGTCATCCTGTGGCAGTTTTTCAGAAGTTCCGGAACCGGAAGATGTGTTATCGTTTTCGTCATATTGAATCGAAACGTCTGAGGCAGATCCGCTATCATCGTCATCTTGTCCGGCACCTCTACGATCCAGAAGAATCAGGATATCCACGAGAATTTCCGTTGTGTACCGGTCATTTCCGTCCTTATCCTGCCATTTCCGGGTTCGGAGTCGTCCTTCCACATAAACTTTCCGTCCTTTGGTCACATATTGGTTGATATAATCTGCCGTTTTTCCAAAGGCTACACAGCGATGCCATTCGGTTATTTCTTTGATTTCCGCGCTTGAGCTATCCCGGTAAGACTCCGTCGTCGCCACGGAAATATTAGATATGGCCCGACCGTCTGGCAGTGCTCTCCGCTCCGGATCCCGCCCGAGGTTACCGATAATGATCACTTTGTTCATGGAATTTTTGTGCATCTGTGTCCTCCCGTTTTTTGTGCGCTATCTTTTCAGCGCCTTTAATTCCTCTTCAATCAGTGCTTCTGCCTGGGTGCGGTCGCGGTAAAGCAGTCCCAAAATCTTTTTCTTCTGATGGGATCCCAGAATGGCATTCCATACCAGGGGATCACACCGTATGAAGTTTGGTTTATCAATATCACCGGCAGTTACAATCATTGACGAAAGTTTTCGGCTGACCGGTGGACTGAAGACAAAACTCATATCCGGAAA
>LGGY01000152.1 GCA_001509335.1 Fidelibacterota bacterium 46_43 | reverse complement strand
CTTGGCCTGAAAGAAGCCAAAGAACTGGTCGAAGGTGTTCCCAGCACCATCAAAGAAGCATTGCCAAAAGATGAAGCTGAAAAAGTAAAGAAACAGCTTGAAGAGGCTGGTGCAACTGTAGAACTGAAATAACAGTCAAGATGGCAGCTATAAGGCCATTAAAAGAAGTATTTACGGGCCATCTTCACATGCTGATGGCTCTTTATTTCTTTTTATGAAATAATATGAGGGAGGATTTCTTTTGAGAAATCTGTCAGGACTTGTACAGCGGAAATCTTTCTCCCGCATCTCAAGGGTTTTGGATATCCCCGATCTGCTGAGCATTCAGCTCGATTCATTTAATGAATTTCTGCAGTTGGATAAAAAACCTGAAGACCGGGAGAATATTGGCCTGGAACAGGCCTTCAGGGTGATTTTTCCCATAGAGGATTCCCATAATACCTTTGCATTGGATTATGTGAGTTACTCCATAGGAAAACCTCGCTATTCTGAAAAAGAATGCCTGGAAAGGGGTATCACCTATGCTGCCCCCTTAAAGGCGAAATTAATCTTAAAAATTGCCGAAGAAGACGCAGAACCCGGCGTCTATTCAGAGAGTATTGAACAGGAAGTATTTCTGGGCAATATTCCCTTTATGACCAACCGGGGAACCTTCATTATCAATGGAGCTGAACGGGTTATCGTCAGCCAGCTACAGCGTTCTCCCGGCGTTTTCTTTAACGATGCACGCCATCCCAACGGTTCCATCCTCTATAACGCCCGTATTATTCCCTTCCGTGGTTCCTGGGTCGATATTACGACAGATATTTTCGATGCAATTTATGTCACTATTGACAGACGGAAAAAATTTCCCGTCTCTATTCTCCTCCGCGCTGTTGGATTTGACTCTGATTACGACATTCTAAAACAGTTCGACGTACTGAAAGAAGTTAATGTCTCAAATAAGATCATCGGGATGACCCTGGTTCAAAGCATTTTAAATCCCGATACCGGAGAAGTGATCCTGGCGGCCGGCGTTTCTGAAGATGACCGGGTCGTTCTTGAAGCTTCACATGTTCAGACGCTGAAAGAAGCCGGGATTAAGAAAATTGAAGTGGTCGACCCCGATAAGGAAATCGATCTGAAACTTCTGGCCAACTCCATCCGCCGTGAAAAAGATAAAATGGATCCGGATCGGCTGGCTGAGGGGGGACCGAATCAGGAAGATGCTCTATTCTATCTGTACCGGAATCTGAGAAACGGAGATCCACCGAATCTGGAAACAGCCCAGAAATTTGTGGAAAAACTCTTTTTCAGTCCGAAAAAATATGACCTGGGTGAAGTGGGACGCTACCGGATGAACAAAAAGTTCAATATGAATGTCCCCCTTGACAATACGGTGATTACACCGGATGACTTTATCTACATTGTTCAGCACCTGATCAAGATGCGGCGGGGTGATAAACTCTCCGATGATATTGACCATCTTGGGAACCGGCGTGTAAGAACCGTTGGCGAACAACTTGCCAATCAGTTTTCCATTGCCTTTACCCGTATGTCACGGACGATCCGGGACCGGATGAATATTCACAGAGCGGAAAATCTCACACCCCAGGAACTGGTGAACAGCCGGATTATTACATCCGTTATCAATACCTTTTTCGGTACCTCACAGATGTCCCAGTTTATGGACCAGACCAATCCCCTGGCAGAACTGACGCACAAGCGCCGCCTGTCTGCCCTGGGTCCGGGAGGATTGACCCGTGAACGGGCCGGTTTTGAGGTCCGTGATGTGCACTATACACACTATGGCCGCCTGTGTCCCATCGAAACCCCGGAAGGTCCCAATATCGGCCTGATTTCGTCACTGGCTTCCTATGCGGTAGTGAACCGCCTGGGCTTTATTGAAACACCGTACCGTAAAACACGGCTGAAAGATGGTAAAGTTTATGTGACGGAAGAGGTAGAATATCTGTCTGCCGATGATGAAGACAGAAGTGTGATTGCCCAGGCAAATGCACCTTTGAATAAGGACAACTCGTTTGCCCTGGATGTGGTGAAGTGCCGGAAAGGGGCTGACTATCCGGCAGTACCACCGGAAAAAGTGAATTACATGGATGTGGCTCCCATTCAGATTGTCAGCGCTGCGGCCAGTCTGATTCCCTTTCTGGAACATGATGATGCCAACCGCGCCCTGATGGGAAGTAATATGCAACGCCAGTCTGTGCCTCTGCTGACTCCCAGTACCCCTATTGTGGGAACAGGGATGGAAGGGATTATCGCTGCAGACAGCCGGGCGATTGTTGTAGCCGATACAGATGGCGTCATTGAATATGTGGATGCCAATAAAATTATCCTCCGTCCTCTGGAAGGTTTTGATGCCTCTGTTTCCCTCGATGAAAATGAAGGCCGGCATGTATATCATCTGAAAAAATATCAGAGGACCAACCAGGATACGGCAATCAATCAGCGGCCGATTGTCCGAAAAAACCAGGTCGTGAAAAAAGGGCAACCTCTTGCTGACGGAACGTCTACCAATAAAGGAGAACTGGCCCTTGGCCGGAACGTTTTGGTGGCTTTTATGCCCTGGCGTGGTTATAACTTCGAAGATGCCATTGTCCTCAGTGAACGGATGGTGAAAGAGGATATCTTTACTTCGGTCCACGTGAAAGAAGTGGAACTGGAGGTCCGGGAAACAAAACGGGGAAGCGAAGAACTGACACGTGAAATCCCCAATGTCTCGGAAGAAGCCACAAAAAATATTGAGGAAAACGGTATTATCCGCGTCGGTGCCCAGGTGCAATCCGGGGATATCCTGATTGGAAAAGTCACTCCCAAGGGAGAAACCGATCCGACACCGGAAGAAAAACTGCTCCGGGCCATTTTCGGCGAAAAAGCCGGAGATGTTAAGGATGCTTCCAAACGGGCTGAACCGGGGACATCCGGTGTGGTAATTGATACCCGTCTCTTTGTCCGTAAAGGAAAAGAATCCCGCCGGGATGAAAAAATAAAAATCGAAAAGCTTGACAATGAATTGACACGCCGCCTGGCTGCCCTCAAAGGGAAACTGACCCGGAAACTTCTGGGACTCCTGGAGGGGCATGCCTGCACCGGAATCTACGACAAGGGAGGCAATGCCATCGTGGCTGAAGGCCGTGAATGGAATGCCGATATCTTTGAAAATATGGATTTTCGGCGTGTGGATCTGGATAAACCCTGGATCAAGGATGAAAAACAGTATCAAAAAATATTAACTCTGATCCAGAATTATCAGAATGTCCAGCAGGATATTCAATACGAAATCGATAATGAAAAGTTCAAGGTCAAAGCCGGTGATGACCTTCAACCGGGAGTTCTCCAGCTGGCCAAAGTGTATATTGCCAGCAAGCGGAAAATCCAGGTTGGAGATAAGATGGCCGGCCGCCATGGAAACAAGGGTGTTGTATCCATTATCGTCCCCGAGGAAGATATGCCTTATCTGCCGGACGGAACCCCTGTGGATATCGTCTTGAATCCCCTGGGTGTGCCTTCCCGTATGAACCTTGGACAGCTGTACGAAACCATGTTGGGCTGGGCCGGCAAGAAGCTGGGTGTTTATTATGAAACACCGGTTTTTGACGGAGCCCGCTATGGGGATGTTCAGGAAGAACTGAAAAAAGCCGGTCTGCCGGAAAATGGAAAAAGCGAATTGTACGACGGCCGAACCGGCGAAAAGATCTACGATACAGTTGCAGTGGGACAGATTTACATGATGAAACTGGCCCACATGATTGAAGATAAAATGCATGCAAGATCAACCGGTCCCTATTCATTGATTACGCAACAACCCCTGGGCGGAAAAGCTCAGTTCGGCGGTCAGCGTTTTGGTGAAATGGAAGTCTGGGCCCTTGAAGCATACGGTGCCGCTTTCACTTTACAGGAAGTTCTTACGGTTAAATCTGATGATGTGGATGGCAGATCCCGTGTGTATAACGCCATCGTCAAAGGGGAAAACCTGCCCGATTACGGTATGCCGGAATCATTTAACGTGTTGCTGAAAGAACTTCAGGGACTGGGTCTGGAAGTGGATCTGCTGTAAGATTCACTTTTAACAAAGGAGGAATTCACATTGAGTGTGAAATTCAATGCTTCACAAGATACAAAAAAGGATTTTAGCAAAATCCGCCTGAGACTCTCCTCTCCCGAGTCTATTCTGAGTAAGTCAAGAGGAGAAGTTCTCAAACCCGAAACAATCAATTACCGGTCCTATAAACCGGAAAAAGATGGTCTTTTCTGTGAAAAGATCTTCGGTCCGGTGAAAGACTGGGAATGTCATTGTGGTAAATATAAACGGATCCGTTACAAAGGGATTGTTTGTGACCGGTGCGGGGTGGAAGTCACCCGGAAAAAGGTCCGCCGTGAACGGATGGGACACATTACCCTGGCTGTTCCTGTAGCCCATATCTGGTACCTGAAATCCATTCCCTCCAAACTGGCCAATGTCCTTGGGATGTCTGCAAAGAATATTGAACAGGTCATCTATTATGAATCCTACATCGTCATTCAGCCGGGGAAGGCCGTTATCGAGACGGAAAACGGTAAAACCCGTCCCGTTGAACAGATGGAACTGATTGATGAAGATACCTATCTTGATCTCTTGTATAAATATGGGGAAGAAGCTGAAGAAGAGATACCGGAAGAAGAACGCTTTATTGCCAAAACCGGTGCTGAAGCCCTCTACGATATTCTGGTGGACCTGGATGTCCCCACGTTGATTCAGACCCTGAAAAGTGATTTGAAAAAAAGCACATCTGCATCGGATCAGGCGGACATTGTCAAACGGCTGAAAATTCTGAAAGCCTTTGAGCCCGAAGAAGATGAACCTCCGGTTAACAGACCGGAATATATGATTTTGAAAGTCCTGCCTGTCATCCCACCTGAACTCCGTCCCCTTGTTCCTCTGGAAGGCGGCCGCTTTGCCGCATCGGATCTGAATGATTTGTACCGGCGGGTTATTATCCGAAATAACCGGCTGAAACAGCTCATTGATATTAAAGCACCTGATGTGATCCTGAGAAATGAAAAACGAATGCTTCAGGAAGCGGTGGACAGTCTTTTTGATAACAGCCGCCGGAGAACAGCTGTCCGTTCCGGTACCCGCCGGCCCCTGAAATCCCTCAGTGACATGCTGAATGGAAAAGAAGGCCGTTTCCGTCAGAACCTGCTGGGTAAACGGGTGGATTATTCGGGACGTTCTGTGATTGTGGTAGGACCCGAATTGAAAATTCATGAATGCGGCCTGCCTAAATTGATGGCAACAGAGCTTTTCAAACCTCATCTGGTGCATGAACTCCTGGTTCGGGGTAAAGCGACGACACCTAAAACAGCCAAAAGTATGGTGGAACGACGGAGCCCGGAAGTTATGGAACTTCTGGAATATGTGGTGAAAGATCATCCCGTATTGCTTAACCGGGCACCGACCTTGCACCGCCTGGGAATCCAGGCATTTCAGCCTGTCCTTGTGGATGGAAAAGCCATCCGGGTGCATCCCCTGGTTTGTGCTGCATTCAACGCAGACTTCGACGGTGACCAGATGGCCGTCCATGTACCGCTTTCCTTTGAAGCTCAAATCGAATGCCGCATGCTCATGCTGGCAAGCAACAATATTCTCCACCCGGCTCATGGAAATCCCATCTCGGTGCCTTCTCAGGATATGGTTCTCGGAACCTATTACATTACCCGTGCAAAATCCAATCAACCCGGTGAAGGTATGGTTTTTTCATCCTATGATGAAGCCTTACTGGCATTTGATAACAAGCGGGTAACCCTCCACGCCAAGGTAAAACTCCTGAAAGATGGCAAACTGATTGATACAACTGTCGGGCGGATTCAGTTCAATGCCATCATTCCTGAAGGGATGCCCTATTTCAATGAATTGATTACCAAAAAGCGCCTGGAATACATTATTGCCGAATCCAACCGTCGGGTCGGCATTCATGAAACTGTCCGTTTCCTGGATAGGCTGAAAGACCTTGGCTTTGAACTGGCAACCATGTCCGGTGTTTCCATCGGACTGAGCGATGTTCTGATTCCTGATGATAAATTTAAAATTATTAATAAAACACAGTCTCAGGTGGATGCCATTAACCAAAAGCGGAATAAGGGTGTTCTTACTGAGAATGAACGGTATAACAAGGTGATTGATGCCTGGTCCAGGACAACAGACCAGGTTCAGGCTTCCATGAACAGAATCCTCCAGAATGACCGGGAAGGATTTAATCCTATCTATATGATGTCTGATTCCGGCGCACGGGGGTCCAAAGACCAGATGAAACAGCTGGCCGGTATGCGCGGATTGATGAACAAACCACAGAAATCCATGACCGGTGGCGTGGGTGAAATTATTGAAACACCCATTACATCCAACTTTAAAGAAGGACTGACAGTCCTTGAATACTTTATTTCAACCCACGGTGCCCGTAAAGGTTTGTCTGATACGGCGTTGAAAACGGCCGATGCCGGATATTTGACACGCCGACTGGTAGATGTGGCCCAGGATGTGGTTATCAGCGAAGAAGACTGTGGCAGCATCAACGGCATTGAAGTCGTTCCTATTAAAGACGGCGACCGGGTGATTGAACCCCTGTCCGAAAGAATTCTGGGCCGTGTGGCTTTGGATGATATTATTGATCCGGTTTCAGATAAGCTTATTGTGGAAGCCGGTGAACTGATCGACGAAGTCAAGGCACGGGCAGTGGATGAAAGCAATGTGGAATCCGTCATGATCCGCTCAGTCCTGACCTGTGAATCCAAGAAGGGGGTGTGTGCCAATTGCTACGGCCGCAATCTGGCCACCAATACCCTGGTCAATCAGGGAGAAGCCGTGGGTATTGTGGCAGCACAGTCTATCGGTGAACCTGGAACACAGCTAACCCTGAGAACCTTCCATATCGGTGGTACGGCCAGTCATGTGATTGAAGAATCACACCAGCCTGCCCGGTATGAAGGTCAGGTCACCTTCTCTGAAAACCTGCATGTTTCTGAAAATGAATTTGTGGATGAAACCACGAAACAGAAATACCGGGTTGTCTTGGTCCGGAACGGAAAGATGAGCATCATCGATAGCAATAACCGTGAACTTATTTCCTATACGGTTCCCCAGGGTGCAAAAATCTACGTCAACGATGGTCAGCAGGTTGAAAAATCTACTATCCTCTATGACTGGGATGTCTATAATGAACATATCGTATCCCGTTATGAAGGGTATGTCAAACTGATCGATCTTGTGCCTGGTGTCACCTATGATGAGGTTTCAGATGCTTCCGGTTTCAAAGAATGGCAGATTATCGCTTCCAAGGACCGGGATAAAACAGCGCGGATTCTCATTGTAGATGAGGAAGGAAATCCCATCGGAAAGGCAATCAACCTGCCTGAATCAGCCTCACTGCTGGTGAAAGACGGACAAAAGGTCCGCCAGGGTGAAACCATGGCGAAACGGTCGAAGGAAACAGCCCGGAGCAATGATATTACCGGAGGACTTCCCAGGGTTTCGGAACTTTTTGAAGCACGGAATCCTTCCAACGAAGCCATTGTGAGTGAGGTGAATGGCTATGTCCAGTTTGACCGTCTTTCCAAGGGTATTCAGACTGTCCGTGTCCGGAATGATCTGGGAGAGATGTACACCTATAAAATTCCGCCCGGGAAACATATCCTGGTCCACGATGGTGATTATATCCACGCAGGGAATCCCATCTGCGACGGGGCGATTCCCCCAAAGAAGATCCTGAAGATTAATGGTGTGTATGAAGTCCAGAAATACCTGGTGAATGAAATTCAGCACGTATATCGCCTGCAGGGTGTTAGAATCAATGACAAACATATCGAAGTGATTGTGCGTCAGATGCTCCAGAAGGTGGAAGTCAGTGATCCCGGTGATACGGATTTTCTGACGGGTGACCGGGTATCCAAACAGGTTGTGATGGAAGAGAACGAGAAAATATCTAATATGGTGCGTATCACCGATTCCGGTGACACCGCCCTGAAGACCGACAGCCTGTATCCCCGTGAGATAGTGGAAGAAGACAATGAACGCCACAAAGCCGCCGGAAAGAAACCTGCAGAGTTCGAATCTGCAGTGCCGGCCACATTTGAACCCTTGCTGCTGGGTATTACCCGGGCATCCCTGAATACGGAAAGCTGGATTTCTGCCGCTTCATTCCAGGAAACAACCCGCGTGCTGACCGATGCCGCAGTGGCCGGAAAAGTGGATTATCTGAAGGGCTTGAAAGAAAACATTATCATGGGTCGCCTGATTCCTGCCGGAACAGGCCAGTCCCGGTATGAAAAACTGAAAGTCCGGGAACCGGAATTCTCGGAAGTGGATGATCTGGAGTTCTTTGCAGATGCCCAGGTCTATGATGATGAGGACCTGCTTATTGAATAAATCCCATTGCTTATAAAAAGCAAGGATATTACATTATCAGGCTTGACAAAAATTGGAGAAAGTATGCCAACAATCAATCAATTGGTGAAAAAGGGCAGAAAAAAGGTTATCAAAAAGAATAAGGTCCCCGCTCTTCAGGGAAATCCCCAGAAGCGCGGTGTGTGTACCCGTGTATATACAACCACGCCCAAGAAACCAAACTCAGCATTACGCAAAGTAGCCCGTGTGCGTTTAACAACGGGTATTGAAGTAACGGCCTATATTCCCGGCGAGGGACACAATCTTCAGGAACACTCACTGGTGTTGATTGAGGGAGGTCGTGTAAAGGATTTACCGGGTGTGCGCTACCATATTGTGAGGGGAACTTTGGATACGGCCGGTGTATCGGACCGGAAAAACAGCCGTTCACGCTATGGTGCCAAGAAGCCGAAATAAGGAACGATTTCAATGTCAAGACGAAACAAACCGCAAAAAAGAGAGATTCTCCCCGATCCCAAGTACCATTCGGCAACGGTAGCCAAGTTTATCAACAATCTGATGGAACGGGGAAAGAAAGGTGTCGCCGAGTCTATTTTGTACGATGCACTGGATATTTTGGATGAAAAAACAAAAGGCAAGGGACTGGAGACATTTCAGAAGGCACTGGATAATGTAGCCCCGGTTTTGGAAGTCAAATCCAAACGAATTGGCGGCGCTACGTATCAGGTTCCTGTGGAAGTCCGCCATAACCGCCGCTACGCCCTGGCGATGCGTTGGATTATTAAGTTTTCCAACGCCCGTTCCGGAGATAGCATGGCGACAAAACTTGCCGCTGAACTCCTTGCCGCCTCTCAGGGCGAGGGCAGCTCCGTGAAAAAACGGGAAGATACCCATAAAATGGCTGAAGCCAACCGGGCTTTTGCCCATTTTCGGTAAAGTATAAAGGATCCCATGGCTAAAGCAGACCTGAAAAAGCTCAGAAATATCGGTATTATGGCTCACATCGATGCGGGTAAAACCACAACGACTGAGCGCATTATCTATTATACCGGCCGGTCTCATAAATTGGGCGAAGTCCACGAAGGGACCGCTACAATGGACTGGATGGAGCAGGAAAGAGAACGGGGTATTACCATTACATCAGCCGCAACCCGTTGCTCCTGGCAGGGACATGATATTAATATCATTGATACGCCGGGACACGTGGATTTTACTGCTGAAGTGGAACGTTCCCTCCGGGTTCTGGATGGGGCCATTGCCATTTTTTGTGGTGTCGGAGGGGTGGAACCCCAGTCTG
The DNA here is from genome assembly GCA_001509335.1 of Fidelibacterota bacterium 46_43. Taxonomy (GTDB): domain Bacteria; phylum Fidelibacterota; class Fidelibacteria; order Fidelibacterales; family Fidelibacteraceae; genus Fidelibacter. The sequence goes on along the minus strand of LGGY01000152.1, from coordinate 1,800 downwards.
AAACGGTCTGGCGCCAGGCTGACAAATATAATGTCCCCCGTATTGCCTTTATCAACAAAATGGACCGGACCGGTGCCGATTTTTACTATGTCATCGATATGATCCGGAAACGCCTGGGAGCAAATCCTCTTCCGGTTTTTCTTCCTATCGGATCCGGTGAAATGTTTACCGGTATTGTAGACCTGATCCATATGCGATCTATCCTGTACAATGAATCCACTTTCGGAGCAGAATTTGAGTATGGCGATATCCCCAAGGATATGTTTGACCGGGTGGAAGAGTATCGCCACCATCTGATTGAAGAGGTGGCCGCCTATAATGATGAGCTCCTTGAAAAATATCTTGAAGGTGAAACACTCAGTCCGAAAGAAATTAAGTCTGCAATTCGTGAAGGAACCATCAAAGGCGATATCACCCCCGTGATTGTGGGCTCCGCCTTTAAAAACAAGGGTGTACAGGTCTTGCTGAATTCTGTTGTCGACTATTTACCTTCCCCTCTGGAAGTCCCCCCCATTAAAGGAATTGATCCGAAAACTGAAAAATCCATTGTGCGGGTTCCTGATATAGATGCCCCTTTTTCCGCCCTTGCTTTTAAGATCATGACAGACCCTTATGTGGGAAAACTGACCTATATACGCATCTATTCCGGAAAAATTGCTGCCGGTGAATTTGCCCTGAATCCTTTGAGTGGAAAACGGGAGCGCTTTGGCAGAATCCTCCGGATGCATGCAAACAAACGTGAAGATGTGGAACAGGTAACGGCCGGTGATATTGTGGCTGTTGTCGGACTGAAAGATACACGAACGGGGCATACCCTGTGTGATAAGGATAATCCCGTCATCCTGGAAGAAATGGTTTTCCCAGATCCCGTGATTAGTGTCTCTATCGAACCGACCAGTAAAGCAGATCAGGATGCGCTTTATAAAGGACTTTTAAAACTGGCGGATGAAGATCCTACCTTTCAGGTCCGCTCTAATGAAGAAACGGGCCAGACCATTGTGTGGGGTATGGGTGAACTACATCTTGAGATTATTGTAGACCGGTTAAAACGGGAATTCAAGGTCAATGCTCATGTGGGCAGGCCCCAGGTAGCCTATAAAGAAACCATTACCAAGACCGTGGAAGTGGATAAGAAGTTTGTCCGTCAGACCGGTGGTAAAGGTCAGTACGGACATGTGGTCATTACCATGTCCCCCAATGAAAAAGGAAAAGGCTACGAGTTTGTTAATAAAATTGTCGGCGGGGTGATCCCCAGAGAATATATCCCGTCTGTCGATAAAGGTATCCGCGAAGCATTGCAAAATGGCATCCTTGCCGGATATCCTCTGGTAGATATCAAGGTCGAATTGACTTTTGGATCTTACCATGAAGTGGATTCATCGGAAATGGCTTTCAAAGTTGCGGGATCCATGGCCGCGCAGGAAGCCGCCAAAAAAGCCGGTCCCATTATCCTGGAACCTATGATGGCGGTGGAAGTCATTGTGCCCGATGAGTATTTAGGGGATGTAATGGGTGACCTGACATCCCGGCGCGGTCAGATCAAAGGAATGACACCGCGAAACGACGCTCAGGTCCTGTCAGGCTTTGTACCCCTGGCGGAAATGTTCGGCTACGCAACTGACTTGAGGTCTATCACCCAGGGACGGGCGGTTTTTACGATGCAGTTTGATCATTATGATCCTGTTCCCACCTCCGTCCAGGAGAAGATTTTGGAACGCATTCATGGAAAAATTTAGGAGTTTTTCTCATGGCAAAGAAAAAATTTGAAAGAACGAAGCCGCATGTAAACATCGGAACGAT
>LGGY01000109.1 GCA_001509335.1 Fidelibacterota bacterium 46_43 | reverse complement strand
CCATCAGTGTGACGCTTAGCAGAATGGCTTTTAATTTTTGTGTCATGATATAATACTTGGTAAGGTTAAGTTTGATTCTGCACGTTCATGGGGTTCTCTCTCACTCACTACCCCCTTGCATCCTCGTACCCTCACACTCCATAGGGTCCTGTGCTATTCCCCGGAGTGTTTTCAGGATTTTCCATTCACTGTTTACAACATCATAATATTCCCAGAAAACCCAGCCGTTGGTATTTACGTGAGTAATATCCATGACGGCAGCAGACGGGGATTTGAACTTTTTCCCGTTAAAAACAATTTGTCCCTCACTCACTTCAGCATAATATTGGATTCCTTTATAGGTCCCCCGCAATTTTGTGCCATTGGGAATGATGGTCCCCCGCACTGCCAGGCCCGGCTCATCCTGAATTTCTTCAGTCTCATCCGGGACACGGGCTGTTAATCCAAAATTGCGTCTTAAAACATCGTTCGGTGTTTCTTTAAACGACCGGCGGCGGCGTTCTATTTCTTTGTGAACATCAAAATCGATCAGAATGGTTCGCATATCCATCATAAGCCCCTTGTTTAAAAATTCTGCTAAACTTACTAATACTTTGAGGGTTGGTCAATGGAACTCATGAGAGAATGGATGAAGTGTTCTCACATTTTTTATGCTTCCACATTCTGGTCCAGGATATCCTGAAGGGTTACACCCTCAAGGACCTGGTCCACGGCTTTCTGTACAGAAAACCAGAGCGTGCGGAGAGAACAATATTCGACAGGTTCACACAATTTATGTTTGTCCGGATGATATTTATAGCAAAAATCGGACTCATATAATTTCCCGCCAAGGGCATCCACCACCTGACTGACGGGAATATTTTTCGGCATATCGGACAGGATATATCCTCCCTGTTTCCCTCTTTCACTCAGGACCAGATGCTTCAATCGCAAAATCCGGAGAATTTTGGCAGTATAGGCTTCGGAAATACCCTCTTTTTCACTGATTTCATGGATTGTAATTCCGTTTTCCCTGCCGGATCGGGCGATGCGCAGAATGCAACGCAGGCCGTACACTTCCAGTGTGGAGAGTTTCATTTACATCAACCCAAGAGCCAGTTTCCCGTCTTCCGTGATCATATCCTGATTCCAGACCGGTTCCCACACAATTTCCACTTCGACACTATTGACGCCATCAATATAACTCAGTTTGCTTTCCACTTTTTGAACCAGGGATTCGGCTATAGGACACGTGGGAGATGTGAGGGTCATCCTGATATAAACGTCAAGGTTGTCATTAATGTCAATATCATAGACAAGGCCCAAATCGTAGATGTTAACCCATATTTCAGGATCATATACGGTTTTCAGCACCTTGATAACTTCCTCACGGACCTCTTCAATACTTCGTTTTTCTGTCATGTTTCCTCCTTTCAGGCGAAGAGTTTCACCAGATCGCGAAGACTTTCCGCCAGGTAATCCACTTCATCCGTGGTATTATAAATCGTCAGGGATGCCCTGGCGGTTCCAGGGATGCCATAATGCTGCATTACGGGCTGTGCACAATGGTGACCAGTCCGGACAGCAATGCCCCGGGCATCCAGGAAGCTGCCGATATCCAGGGGATGAATCCCTTTAATAAGAAATGAAAAGATGGATGTTTTCTGTTCTGCGTCCCCATAAAACGTAAGCCCCGGAATGGCGGAGAGTTGTTTCCGGCCATGCTCGAGAAGTCTTTGTTCATGTTCCTGAATCACATCATATCCTGTATTCCGGATAAACCTAAGGGCTTCGGCAAATCCCACTACACCGGATATGTGGGGTGTGCCGGCTTCAAAGCGATAAGGCAGTGAGGCAAAGGTGGGATATTTGTCAAAGGCCACTTCTTCAATCATTTCGCCGCCTCCATGATACGGCGGCCAGGTTTCCAAATGTTTCTTTTTCACATAAAGGGCTCCGATGCCTGTTGGGGCATACGCCTTGTGTCCCGACACTGCATACATGTCACAATCCAGGTCCTGTACATCCACCTTTTCATGGGCAATAGCCTGTGCTCCATCCACCAGAATGGGCACTCCGTGCTCATGGGCAATGGCTGTCATCTCTTTGACAGGATTTACCGTTCCCAATACATTGGATACATGCACCAAGCCCACCAGACGTGTCCGGGGACTAAATGCTTCTTTATAGGTCTCCAGACCCAATTCACCCCGGTCATTAAAAGGAATCACTTTGATGGAAAATTTTAGCTCGCGGGACAGCATCTGCCAGGGAACGATGTTTGCATGATGTTCCATCTCCGAAAGAATGATTTCATCGCCGGCATTCAACTGGGAACGTCCGAAAGAAGCTGCTATCAGATTAATTCCTTCTGTCACCCCCCTGACAAAGACAATTTCTTCGATTGACGGAGCATTAAGGAAAGACCGGATCTCTTCCCGGGAGTCTTCAAAAAGGTCCGTGGCTTTCTGGCTCAGAGTGTGAACGCCCCGGTGGTCTCCTGAAGAATGGGAAAGACTTTCCGGATATCATCTATCATTACCTGACTCCTTTATAGTATGCAGCGATTCAAAATCCTCTGCAGATCCCCAGTCCCGTCCAAAACGGTTATAAAGCCGTTTATAGAGGAAAAACCGGACCGATCCTAGAATGATCGAATCCACCACATCATTGGCAAAGGCAAAGGTCAGCATGGAACGGGCCACCTCTTTGGCAATGCCCCGGCTTTGAAGGTAAAACATGGCTGTTTTATCCAGCTGTCCGACTGTGGCACCATGAGAACACTTGACATCATCGGCAAAAATCTTGAGCTGGGGTTTGGAATCGGCGTGGGCATTGTCTGAAAGAATCAGGTTTCGGTTTAACTGATGGGCTTCGGTTTTCTGGGCATCCCGGCCCACCAGAATTTTACCATTAAAAACGCCTCGTGATGCTCCGTCCAGGATGCCTTTGTACACCTGATTGCTGGTGGCATGGAAAGTGTGATGGGTTATTACAGTCCGGTTATCCATCACCTGCCTGTCCCGTCCCGCATAAAGCCCGAACAATTGACAATCACTCCCTGCACCTGTCAGTTCTGCGTCCACATCATTTCTTGCAATATGACTTCCCAACGAAACCCAGGTGTTCAGATACCGGCTGTCCCGCGGGAGTGAAATATTTGTACTCCCAAAGAAAAGACTCTTTTCATTTTGAAGCTGCAGGATGTGATGACGCAAATTGGCATTTTCTCCGACAAACACTTCAGTTACGGCGTTTGTCAGCACCGGCTGATCATCCAGACTGTCGTAAGTTTCCACAATGCGTAGTTTTTCGGAATACGAATTACGGCTCCATCGGTAAAAAAAGCGCCGTTTAAGTAAGAAAAATAATCATTCCCTTTTCTATCGGCCTTCCCCAGGTGGGCTTTGATTGTTTCGGGATCTTTTGGGGATGCTTCAGTGAAACTTTCCACGCACATATCGACGGGAATATCATCCGTTCTGGAAAACCGGGGTGCGTAATGCCCGTTCACAAAGACCAGAACGTGGCTTTTCATCTGATTGAAGGTATAGGGATATACCGCTTCAGGAGTGAGTCCTTCCAAATCGGATGGGGCTGACTGTGTTGGAGCCAGCGTTGCAAGGTCTGTTAAATCTGTGTACTTCCACTCTTCATGTTTCAGGGTTGGAAAGGGCGTTTGTTCTAGTTCTTTCCGGGATGCTTCCCGGAAATTTTTCAGAAAAGGCTGTTGATTGTCAGAGGGGGGCATCCGGAGATTTTGATAGAAATGGTGAGTATCCGTCCCGAGATGTGTCATCGGCTCTCTCCTGATTTGGCTTTGATCCAGTCGTATCCCTTCCGTTCCAGGTCCAGGGCCAGGGTTTTATCACCTGATTTCACAATGCGACCGTCATAAAGTACATGCACGAAATCGGGCACAATATAATCCAGAAGCCGTTGATAGTGGGTCACCACCAGAGTGGCATTGTCTTTGTTTTTCAGGGAATTTACCCCATTGGCCACGGTTTTCAGGGCATCGATATCCAATCCGGAATCGGTTTCATCCAGGATGGCCAGCCGGGGTTCCAGCACGGCCATCTGCAAAATTTCATTTCTTTTTTTCTCCCCGCCGGAAAATCCTTCATTCACTGGCCGCCCCAGGAGGGAAGGATCCATATCCACCAGTTTCATCCGTTTACGGACTAATGTCAGGAAATCCATGGCATCCAGTTCAGGCAATCCCCTGTGTTTCCGGATTTCATTCAGGGCCGTTTTTAAAAAGGTGGCATTGGATACACCGGGAATTTCAATGGGATACTGGAAAGCCAGGAAGAGTCCTTCCCGTGCCCGTGCTTCAGGTGCCAGCTCCAGCAGGTTTTTTCCCTGAAAAATCACCTCTCCCTCTTCCACCACATACCCTTCCCGACCGGCCAGAATATGGGCCAGGGTGCTTTTTCCTGAACCGTTAGGACCCATGATGGCGTGGACTTCGCCGGGTTGGATTTCAAGATTAATCCCTTTGAGGATGTGATTTCCTTCGATGGATGCTTTCAGATTCCGAATGCTTAACATACATATATCCCTTTATTTTCAGATTAACCCACGCTGCCTTCAAGGCTTACGGTGAGGAGCTTCTGGGCTTCTACGGCAAACTCCATGGGCAGGCGTTTAAAAACCTCCCGGGCATACCCGTTGATAATGACGCCGATGGCTTCTTCTGTGCCGATTCCCCGCTGACTACAA
>LGGY01000151.1 GCA_001509335.1 Fidelibacterota bacterium 46_43 | reverse complement strand
ATTAGATTTGATGGGGTATAGTAGGCTAAAAGAAGCGCAACAACAGCGAGTATTGCTGTAATACCTCTTGAATACCCCAATGAATTCTTTGCTTGTTGCTTCAGAATATTTTCAGAAAGTTCCGTTGCAGATAAAATAAGCAGGGAATCCGCTGTTGAAATCATCGCAGCAATGGCGCCTGTGATCAGGATAGCAGCAAAAACCGGTGGAAAAACAGTAAGCATTACGTTTGGCATAACTGTTTCGGGATCGGAGAGTCCCTGTGGACCAAAAACAGCAATACCAATCCATCCGATGGATAAAGCGCCCAAATAGGCGAAGAGAGTCCAGATTACACCTACATTCCTGGCTTTTCTTGCCTGTTTTTTATCCTTGATGGCCATAAATCGCATGCTTAATTGAGGCTGGCCACCCAAATATCCAAAAAACCACGAAAAACCACCCATGATGGCGATGCCGGCAGCAAAACCTGAAACACCATTCGTTATCGAGCTGTATGAATTTCCGGCAAGATAGAGCGCTTCCGATAGACTGCCGGCAAAAAGGTCTGGATGATTTTTCAGATAGAGCAATCCCACAAGAGGGCCTACAATGAGGGTTATTATCATGACAATGGCCTGGATGACATCTGTATAAACAACTGAACGAAATCCGCCATAGACGGTATATGGCACAATAATGCAGGCTGTTAAAAGCATCCCCAAAGACGGTTCTATACCAAACATGGCATTCAATGTTTTTCCGCCGCCCAGAAATTGAGCTCCAACATAAAAGAAAAAGAAGAAAACAATCACCAGGCTACTCACAATACGAATCGGCTTTTCCATTGCTCCATGCCGTCGGGCAATAAACTCCGTAAAACTATTTACATCATATTTTTCCGCCTCTTCCCGCAAACGGAATGCAATCAGCCACCAGGCCACAATAATTCCTGATACACATCCTATAGCCGTCCAGATGCTGGTTAGTCCTGTTGCATAGGCAAAACCCGGAAGTCCCAACAATGCCCATGACGATTCTCCCGTTGCCCTTTCACTTAAAGCAGCAACCCATCCCGGCAGATTACGACCTGCAATCGCATAATCCTTCTGTGATTTAACCTGCCGGCCCTGCCATATTCCCCAACCGATTAAAAGAGTCAAATAAATAATCATAACAAGGATGATTTGCGATTGATTAACCATAGATCCTCCACTTATACAATGATTATATTAATTATTCAAGATTTTAAATTCAATATTTTTACGTTTAGACGTTGAGTCCTTGAGACGTTCAAACGTTGGAAGGTTTAAAAGTTTCTGTAAAATATTTTATTTCGTCCCGTACCCGCCGGTATACATCCAGGATAGCTTCTTCATCGGTCCATTCTTTTGTTATGCCCGGAGGATCATCGAAACTTTTATGATAACGCTTAACTTTTCCGGGAAAGTATGGACAGTTTTCCCGTGCAGAGTCACACACAGTAATAACCATGTCAAAATCGATGTCTTTCAATTCATCGGTCAATTTGGAATGATGAGATGAAATATCCACACCGGCTTCTGCCATGACTTTGACTGCCCGGGGATTGAGTCCGTGGGATTCAATCCCCGCGGACCAGACATCAAATTCGTCTTCGCGTAATTCCCTGAACCATCCCTCCGCCATCTGACTGCGGCAGGAATTACCGGTACATAAAACGAGAATTTTTTTCTTTTTCACGAGTTCCCTTTCCCAAGCATTATTCCGCCAGGATTTCCTTGATTTGATCAACCGATAAAACCCGGCCGGATGATTTCAACTTTTCATCAATCACAAGTGCCGGTGTCAACATTACACCGTATTTCTGATATTCTTTCCAATCTGTCACTTTTTCAATGTCGTATTCCAGTTTCAACTCTTTTGCCGCTTCTTCGGCATGTTGTGCCAGTTTGTGGCATTTGGGGCATCCGCCACCCAGAATTTTGATGTGTTTCATAAGACCTCCGATTAGGTTAAGGTTAAGCCCGGTGAAATAAGTGAAGCGTATTTCTCAGGGGAGATTGAGGATTTTGTATTGGTTTTATGGTCAATTAAGGTGAAGGGAAATATTTTTTGGAATGCAGCTGCAACTTCATAAACCCATGAACATCCTGAATTCTGTAACGACCTGTCATTCATGAAATAAACCGGTGTTTTGTTTTATTGGCATAATTAACAAGGGTCAGCATGACTGGGACCTCCACCAGGACACCCACGATTGTTGCCATGGCAACAGGAGAACTGACACCAAATAGAGAAATGGCCATTGCTACCGAGAGTTCGAAGAAATTGGATGCACCGATCATACCGGCCGGGGCTGCTATATTGTGGCACAATTTCAGTTTTCGTCCCGCATAATATGTCAGAAAAAAAATAAAGAAGGTCTGGATTGTGAGTGGAACGGCAATCAGAAAAATATGTAGAGGATTCTGTAATATAATATCTCCCTGAAAAGAAAAGATCAGGATTAGCGTCAACAGCAATCCACCTATAGTTACATGTTTAAATTTGGGAATAAAAACTGTATTAAAATAAAATTCCCCTTTTCTGTGGATAAGTAAATAACGCGTCAACATTCCACCGGATAATGGAATAACAACAAAGAGAAACACTGACAAAAAGAGGGTATTCCAAGGAATCGAAATACCACCGATTCCCAGCAAAAAAGCAACGATGGGTGTATATGCAATGAGAATAATCAGATCATTGCTGGCTACCTGGACGACTGTATACGCAGGATTACCATTTGTCAGATGACTCCATACAAACACCATGGCCGTACAGGGAGCTGCACCCAAAAGGATTGCTCCAGCCAGATAATCCTTTGCAAGCTCAGGTGGAATGAGAGATTTGAAAACGATATAAAAGAAAAAATAAGCAATTCCAAACATACTAAAGGGTTTAATGAGCCAGTTGCTGATCCAGGTGAGATAAAGACCCGTTGGTTTTTTACCCACATGAAGAATACTGGTAAAATCTATTTTCATCATCATGGGATAAATCATCAGCCAGATCAAAACAGCAATGGGAATCGATACGTTAGCATATTCTAAACGGCTAAGAAAATCCGAAACCTGGGGTAATAATTGGCCGATCAACACCCCGCCTACCATACATAACATAACCCATATTGTCAGATATTTTTCAAAAATACTGATATCGATTTTTTTCATATTCGCTCAAGGTCCTTGTATTCTGTATAGAGTCAACATGTATTTTGTCCCGTGATTATATCATATCCTGCCAAATATCATTCCACTAATGGTTGCCATGATTATCACAAGGAGAATGAAGACTACCGTTTTCTTTGTTCCCAGCACGCTCCGGATCACCAGCATGTTGGGCAGGCTCAAGGCCGGGCCTGCAAGCAACAGCGCGAGGGCCGGTCCCTTCCCCATCCCGGCACCTATGAGTCCCTGAAGAATGGGAACTTCTGTCAGCGTGGCAAAATACATAAAGGCACCGGCAAAGGATGCGAAGAAATTGGCCCACAGTGAATTCCCACCGACGGCACCTTCAACCCAGGCAGAAGGAATAAGCCCTTCATGACCGGGCCGGCCCAGTAACGCACCGGCAATCAAAACTCCCAACAACAGGAGTGGCAAAATTTGTTTGGCAAATTCCCAGGATGCGCTAAACCAGTCCGAAGTTTCACCCTTATCTGTACTTGTGAATACCGAGAGACCAATCGCACCGGCAGCAAAAGCCAGCACCGGCTGATCCGGATACAGAAATCCCAGAAACACGACAGGAACAGCTGCAACGGCAACTTTCCACACGGCAAGTCCAAACCAGAGTACCAGTATCATAGCAAGCCCGACAGAAAAAAGAGCTGTTACAATCCATTTTACCTGAAAAATAGCTGCCCAGATACCCGTATTTTCAGCGGGAGCTCCCCAGTTGGCAAAGACAAGGATTCCCACGAGGGAAATAAAAAAAAGAATGTTCTGAAAGCCGCTTCGTGAATCACTGTTTTCCGGGACAGCCATTTCTGTTACAACCCGTTCTTTTTCTTCTTTTATAAAAATCAGATGCATCAGGATGCCGATCACAATACTGAAAACAATAGCCCCCACCGCCCGGGCAATACCCATTTCAAGACCCAAGACACGGGCTGTAAGAATGATTGCCAATACATTAATGGCCGGACCTGAATAAAGAAATGCCGTCGCAGGCCCCAGTCCGGCTCCCATCCGGTAAATTCCTGAAAAAAGGGGTAGAACCGTACATGAACACACAGCCAGAACCGTTCCGGAGACAGATGCCACGCCATAAGCAGTCATCTTTTTCGCCTGTGCACCCAGATATTTCATAACTGCACCCTGGCTGATAAACATGGAAATGCCACCTGCTATAAAAAAGGCCGGTACCAGACAAAGCAATACGTGCTCACGGGCATACCATTTGACCAGATTTAGCGCCTCAAGCACGGCATTGTCAAAGCGGGGATATCCGACGGGCAGGTTGTATAAGACAAGAAAAACAGATACAATCAACAAGAAAGGCTTCCACTCCCGTTTCCAGATCATATTACGTTTCCTTTTCAACCTGAATGCGTGTCATCAGGGACGAACGCTCTTTCAGATTGGACTTTATAATGTCCACAGCACATTCGGTAAATTGCAAAATACAGGGTGTTTTCAGATGGTAAAACACCTGTTTCCCCCTTTTCTCATCACTCACGATCCCTGCTTCTTTCAAAATGGACAAATGTTTTGATATGGTAGAAATATCCGCATCAATCTCCCGGACAAATTCACACACACATTTTTCCCCATGTAACAACTGCTCCGCCATGTATAAACGGGTGGGATGTGCCAGTGCTTTTAAAATGTGTGCCTTGGCTTCGTATAATTTCTTTTCATTTTCGTACATCTTTCCTCCCATACTTGGTAATTTTACCAAATGACAAATAATACATCAAGAAAAATACTGACTACTTAAAATTCAATACTCAACATTCAGAATTCAGAATTAATCTAATCGTTGTCCCTTCCCCCTCTTTAGACCGGTAGACAAAGATCCGTCCGTGATGATATTCCTCAAAAATCCGTTTTGTCAGGGAAAGTCCCAGCCCCCAACCCCGTTTCTTTGTACTGTATCCCGGATTAAAAATGGTCTTCCAGTGGGACTCGGGAATTCCTTTTCCTGTATCACTCACATCGATGAGAATTTTTTGACCGTTCTGATCTTTGACATGCACTTCCACCTGTCCGGCATTATCGCCAATTGCATCCACTGCATTTTTAATCAGGTTCTCCATCCCCCACTCAATCAAATCCCGGTTCCCCCGGATTTTCCGGTTTGTTTCAACATGAAACTCAATTTTCAATTGCTTGTTTTTTTGAGGGATACGCCTTTCCATGTATTGCCTTACATGATTCATCACTTCCTGCAAATCAATAATTTTTTGCTGTCCCCGGGATCCAATTTGTGAAAACCGGTTTGAGACCTTTTCAAGTCTGTGAATATCCATATCCATTTCATCAAAAATTTCGTGATGCGTTTTAAATGTCTCACGGGCCAATGCCAACCAACCCATCAATGAACTGATCGGTGTTCCCAACTGGTGTGCCGTTTCCTTGGCCATACCGACCCAGATAAATTTTTTCTCACTGCTCCGGATATACTGAAAGACTATAAAACCAATACATATCAGCAGAATAGCACCACCCAATTCTATATAGGGCATCCATCGTAAACGCCGGATTGTGGGACTGTCCCCGTAATGAATATACCCTACTATCAGGGTATCGTATGTAAGAGGCACGGGGTCTGTAACCCGATCCATCATAATAACTCTTTCGATAAGGGCTTTATGAACCGTTGGGGTCATACGTGTCGTATCGGGGATGCCGGGAACATTTTTCCAGGCACTGATCTCATGATTTTGACGGCCTGTAACAACGATTGGAAAAGAAATACGTGTTAAAATCTCATCAAATAAAAAACCGAAATCGGTAAAATCCTCCTCACTGGCAATCCGGGCATACAATTCCGTGTAAAAAAGGAGAACATCCTTTGCTTCCCGCCGTAATTCATGGACGTTCTTCTGGGAATAAAAAAGAACTCCCAGGATGAAAAGAAAAGAAACAAAAGCCAGTAACATTTTTATACGGAGGGAATTGATCATAATATGGAATCCTGCTTTATAATCCTATGGGGTAAGTTACACATATTCATGTCCCAAAAAAATTTTTACCCGTATAAATTCTCAGGAATTCTTTCCTCCTTGATCCCAGATGAAAGTTCTCATAATTTTTATCTAATCATGTATGATAAAAAGAAGTGACACATGCCATGAACCATTACGGGTATACTATGGGTAAAGTGATCGATTTAAAGGTCGAACAAAAGAAAACTTTGGAAACACCTGTCATGAAGGCAAACCTGATTTTAAAATCCATGTACCTGATGATGGATATTTTATACGGCTTCAAACGGACACTCCCCAAGTTCATGATTATTGAAGTCCTGGCAAGGTATCCCTACTGGGCCTGGGAAAACGGCGGGTATAAAATAGTCACAAAATCCCACACCCGCTCGCGTTGGGTCAAACGTGTGGAATCAGATATGGCTTTATACCTGATCGATCTTGGCAGAAAATCCCAGGACAATGAGCAGTGGCATCTGATGCTGATTCAGGATATCATGAAACAAAAGGGACTCCATCTCGGATGGTTTAAAAAAGTATTTCTTCCCCGGATCATGGCAGGAAATTACTACTATCTGACACGAATCATGTGGTGGATGAACCCTGCATGGAGTTTTCGGATGAATGCCGCTTTTGAATCCCATGCAGAACATGAATACATGAAACTTGTTTTGGAACATCCCGAATGGGAAAATGAACCGGTAGACAGTGAATATTTTGAATTCTACCCAAAGCAGAAATCCATGGCGGACCTTTTCCGCCGGATCGGTCTGGACGAACGGGATCACATGTGGCATTCTCTGGAAGGAGAGGACAGGTGGAAGGGGACGAGGGTGTGATTGGGAGACCTGGAGAGGGATAGACAAGAAGACTGGAAGAGTGGATGACTGGGGGAGAGTGTGATTGGATGAGGATGGCTCCCGGTTTCAGTTCGGAAGAATCAGGTGAGAAAAATAGCCGTGGACTTTCGTTCGGGGGAAAGGAATATGGAAGGATTAGGCAATTGAAAGATTGGATGAATGAAATGAACAAAAAAATGGAATATCCAAATTATGGAGGAAGATTTTGTGGCTATAAATTCATATTTGCATGTATTTTCCTTCTCTTTTTGAGTATAAATAGTGATGTTGCATTGGGACAGGTAACACGTGCCAGGGATTATGGGATAGAAATCGGTGTTTTCAAGCCCGGGAAATATAATGCCATAACAGATGTGCCGGGCGTAAAAGTCGGACATACAACACTTAACTTAGAAAATCACATCCGTACCGGTGTGACTGTCATCCTCCCTCATGTGGGAAACCTCTATCAGGAGAAAGTCCCGGCAGCAATCTATATCGGTAATGGATACGGCAAACTGGCCGGCTACACCCAGGTTCTTGAACTGGGGAATTTGGAAACCCCCATCGTCCTAACCAATACATTGAGTGTCCCCGTGGCGATGAATGCCCTAATTTCTTACACACTGGGGCTTTCCGGTAATGAAACCGTTCGCTCTGTAAATGCCCTGGTCGGTGAAACAAACGATGGATATCTGAATGATATCCGGGGGCAGCATGTAAAAGAAGAACATATTTTACAGGCAATTCACAAAGCAGAGTCTGGACCGGTGGCCGAGGGGAACGTCGGTGCGGGAACAGGAACGGTATGTTTCGGGTGGAAAGGAGGAATTGGCACGGCTTCGAGGGTTATCCCCGGCGCGTTGGGTGGATACACCGTCGGCGTCCTGGTCCAAACAAATTTTGGAGGTGTTTTGGAAATCAACGGAGCTCCTGTCGGTGTGGCATTGAAGCAACATGCTTTTCGGGATGCCATTCATCATGAAGCCGACGGCTCCTGTATGATCGTTGTTATGACAAATGCTCCCCTGACGTCACGAAACCTGGAACGATTGGCAAAACGTGCCATGCTGGGGCTGGGCAAAACTGGCGGTATTGCATCCAATGGAAGTGGAGATTATGTGATTGCTGTGTCAACAGCCCCTAAAATTCGTATCCCCGCATCATCAGAATCTCCTCTTCTCAAACAGGAAATCCTGCGTAATGATCACATGTCATCCCTTTTTATGGCTGTCATCGAAGCTACAGAAGAAGCGATTATCAATTCCCTGTTTGCGGCAGAAACAATGACTGGCAGAGATGGCCATCGGGTTGAAGCTTTACCTAAAGACACTGTCATAAAAATCCTTAAAAAATATCAGGTGATTCAATAAATATTCTGCATTTAAAAAATCTTTGTCATTTAATAATCCATTAACAGGTTTATTCAACCGGTTTTGATGAAACCATCATGGACTCAACAGGCACTTTGGGAACCAGTCCCCGTTCTGATGCCATGGAGAGGAACCGCCGAATCGCCTCCCGTCCACGGTCGCCATAATCAATGGTCAAATCATTGACATACATGGAGACGAATTCACCGACACGCTGTGTATCCATCCCCCCGGCATATTTCATGGCATAGGAAAGGGCTTCTTTTTTATGTTCAATGGCGTATCGGATGGCCTCACGAAGAATCACATTTAACTCTTCCATGGTTTTTTTCCCAAGATTCCGGCGGACCACATTTCCCCCCAAAGGAAGAGGCAAACCGTCTGTCAGCTTGTACCACCATTCTCCAAGGTTGATCACCGAATATAAGCCCCGGTCTTTCCAGGTCAGTTGGCCTTCATGGATCAGAAGTCCGGCATCCACCTTTCCTTTTTCAACACCCTCCATGATCCTGTCAAAAGACATAACCACCGTTTTAATGTGAGGATTCCAGAGCTTCAGAGCCAGGTAAGCCGAAGTTCTCAACCCCGGAACAGCCACTGTTAACTGACTCAAAGCATCAGGGGTCATGGGTTTACGAGCAACCACCATGGGACCGTAATTATCCCCCATGCTGGCACCACAAGTCATCAGGGCATACTTATCGGCAATGTATGGAAAGGCGTGGATGGATACAGCGGATATTTCAAAACGGCCGGTTTCTGCATCTTCATTCAAAGATTGAATATCCTTGAGATAATGATCAAATTCATAACCCCGGGTGTCAATCTTACCGGCAGCAAAGGCATAGAACATAAAAGCATCATCAGAATCCGGACTGTGGGCAATCACGATTTTTTTCCGCATGGTTTCTCTCCGCTTTACATTTTTTATCACTTTAAAAGTCTTTTAAATTCGCACATGTTCATGAAAAAAACAAATGATGGGAATTCTTTTTTGGCCCTGACTGGAAATCTTTTCTTTTTTCAGGTATCCCATGCCCTTTTTCAGGTTTCTCTCATTTGGGCTGTGTTGGACATCAGCGGATCAAAACAGACGACAGGCCTTCTGGCCTCGGCCGTTTATCTGCCTTACCTTTTTTTCAGCCTTCCGGCCGGCATCTTTGCAGACGGGCGGAGTAAAGTGAGCATTATTCGCTGGGTCTGCCTTCTGGAAGCAGGGATTGTTCTGCTGATTCCCCTGTTACACAGTCTGGACAGCCTGTCCATTCGCATGATGGGAATCATAGCATTTATCCTGACCAGCGTGGCGGCTTTTTACAACCCCTCCCGTGATTCATTGATCCCTCTTTACCTGCCCGAATCCAAACTCCTCCGGGGAAACACCATTGTCCAGATGACCATTCAAATCGCTTTTATTCTGGGACCGGTCCTTGCCGGATACCTGATTGACCTTATAGGAGCCGTCCAGGTATTTATGTTAATCGGGGTCCTCTTTCTTTTCGCCTTTATCACAGGATTTCTGATGAAACATCCGGCTCTGGAAAAGGATATCCAGATTCAATCTCTGGATATGCGGACGCTGACAGATATTTTGGATACCCTAAAAAATGACCCTGTTTTAATCTGGTTGTTGATTATCACTGTGGTGGATAATCTCTTCATTATGGGTCCGGCCGTTGTGGGTATGGCTATTCTGGTCCGGGAAGTCTTTAACGGCAGCGCTTCAGACTGGGCGTTGTGTGAAACATTCCTGTCTGTCGGGATGATTGTCACCTCCCTGCTTCTCATGAAATGGGGACGCAAAATCCCCCTGGGAATCATGCTCATTACCGGTATCATAATGGACGGACTCACATACATCCCGGTTAAATGGGCAAGCTCTATTCCCCTTCTCTGGGCCATTATTTTCTTTCATGCCCTTTTCATCCCTCTCATCGTCGTCGGCAGAACCACTATCATTCAGAAAAGGGTCCCCCATTCCCTTCAGGGACGGTTTTTCAGTCTGATATCCATCTCCGTCATAGGGCTTATAAACCTTTGAGGACATTACAAAACTCGTAACAGGATATACTGCACGCGATGGAAGAAACACTTAAAATCATACTCCTGGCTATCACGGGTTTGGTCGCCGGTTTCATCAATGTCAACGCCGGAGGAGGATCAACCATTACCCTGCCGGCCCTGATTTTTCTCGGACTGGACAGCACCCTTGCCAACGGGACAAACAGGGTGGGTATTCTGTTTCAGAACGTGTTTGCCGTACAATCCTTCCGGAAACAGGCCGTCCATCATACCCGAGAAAGTCTCAAACTCTCTGCTGCCACCCTGCCCGGTGCCATTCTGGGATCTTTCCTCTCTATCCAAATATCAGATGTATGGTTTGAACGGCTGCTGGCCATCATTATGGTAGGCATTGTCATCACTATGATAATCCCCCAGAAAAAAAATGCATATGAACAGACAGCTCCCCATCCCCAACACCGTTTTGCCGGGATGGTCGGACTCTTTTTTATCGGTTTTTATGGCGGCTTCATCCAGGTTGGTGTGGGCTTTCTACTCATGGCTGTTTTGTATCATGTTCTTAAACTGAACCTCGTATATGTAAATATGCATAAGGTGTTTATTGTAGCCATTTACACTATTCCCTCTATCATTATTTTTTCACTCTCCGGTAATATTCACTGGATGTATGGCCTGATCCTGGGCATTGGAAATGCCATTGGCGCCTGGTGGGGCGCAAAAATTCAGGTCAAAGGCGGTGAAACGATCATTAAAGCTATTCTCGCCGTTGCCATTCTGATGATGGCAATAAAATTAATATTATAAGTACAACTCTTAAATAAGTATTCCCGCCAGCGTAGCTGTTGTCCAGCTTGCCAGCGCGCCACCAAACATGGCCTTTAATGCCACTCTGGAAAGATCGGCGCGGCGTCCCGGCGCCAAGGCACTGATCCCTCCCAGTTGAATGGCAATGGACGAGAAATTGGCAAAACCGCATAACGCATAGGTTGAAATTATCTGAGCCCGTTCTCCCAAAACATTTGAATGAATATAGGTTCCCAGATTGCCGTACGCCACAAATTCATTCAATGAAAGTTTAATACCCAGCAGGTTCCCCACAAGTTGGGCTTCATCCCAGGGGACACCCATGACAAAGGCAAGGGGTCTTAAAAGGTTTCCAAAAAGTGTTTTGAGGGAACCGGGAAAAATACCGGCATATTCTTTTGTGATGGGTGATGAAACGGTTTTGGCGGTGTACTCATATATGGCACCTCCCAGGAGTCTTCCATCGATCAGCATATCCAGCCAGTTCAAAAAGACATCAATCACAGCTATTAAAGCAATAAATCCCAGGAGCATGGCTCCCACATTCACCGCCAGTTTCAACCCGTCGGTAATTCCAGAAGCGGCGGCATCTATCACATTGGCATTTCGGGGCATTTCAGGCATTTCCACTGTTCCGGCGGTCTTGGATTCCTGTGTTTCGGGAAAGATAATTTTCCCCATCACCAGAGCCGCCGGTGCAGACATAACACTGGCAGCAATGAGGTGACCGGCATTGACCCCCATGGCAATATAACCGGCCAGAACACCGCCGGCAATGGTGGCAAAACCGCCAACCATAATGGTTAAAAGCTCACTGTTCGTCATATCCTTAATGAAAGGTTTGATCAAAAGAGGTGCTTCCGTTTGCCCAACAAAAATATTGGCCGAACAACTGAGGGTCTCAGCTCCGGATGTCCCCATGGTCCATTGCATAAAACGGGCCATGGCCACAATCACCTTCTGCATAACCCCCAGATGATAGAGAATACTCATAAATCCTGCAAAAAAGACAATTGTGGGGAGCACCTTTAAAGCAAACTGATATCCAAACCCAGGCCAGGTATCCACTGCCGGGAAAAAATATTGTGTTTCAATCAAGTTTCCGAAAAGAAAGGCGGCTCCGTAGTTGGACATGTTCAGGAATTCGGCCACTTTGTTACTGAAGGACTGGAAAATAAATTCCCCGTCATATCCCCGGCTAATAGGAAGTGCAAAAAGGGCCACGGTAAAAAGTCGGGAAAGAGTTTGGGAAAAAGACCGGTTTTTAAGTTTTTTAAAAAGAAAGATCCCCAACAGTAACAGGATCAAAACAAGTGCACCATGGGCAATTTTATACACAAAGAACCAGGCAATGCCTGGGATAAGTGTCCAGCCAAGTCCTTTCAGAATCGCCTGAGCCCGTTTTTCCGGTATCGCCAGATCATCCTTAAACTGAAACAGAACAATAAGAAAGGCCAGGACTCCCATTCCCATAAAGCTGAACAGGCCTTTTTGAAGAATAATCACGGCAAAAAGCAATTGCAGTCCCATGCCCCAGACAACAGTGCGGATTTGGATTTTTTTTCGTTCATTGGACATAAGCCAGGCGATAAAGAGCAGGATAAACATTCCAAGGAGACTAATCAGTTTCATAAGAAATCCTCTTTGAAAAAATATTATTCGTCTTTCGGTGGTTCAAAACAGTGGCGGCACCGGGCTTCATAAATTTCATCGGCACCCACTTCCACCAGTTTGTCCGAACGTGTTAACCGTTGTGTATAATTTGCGGGAGCCCCGCATCGCATACAGATGGCCAGGGGTTTGGTAATATATTCCGCCAAAGCCAGAAGTTCAGGCATGGGGGGAAAGGAACGGCCCCGGTAATCCTTATCCAGACCGGCAATAATCACCCGTTTTCCGCTGTCTGCCAGCTTTTGGACAATTTCCACAATATCCGTACTTAAAAACTGCACTTCATCAATCCCGATCACCTGGGCAAAAATTGCATGCTGCAGGATATCCTCCGGTTTATCGATAACAATGCTGGGCAATTGCAACTGGCTGTGACTAACGATATTTTCATCATCATAGCGGTTGTCAATCCGGGGTTTGAATACCACAACCTTCTGTTTGGCAATTTGCGCCCTGCGCAATCGCCGGATAAGTTCTTCTGTTTTTCCGCTAAACATACTGCCGCAGATCACTTCGATCCAACCGCCTTTGTGTGGATACCAGTCACCGACCATGAGCTTCCCTTAATAACCATTTAATTTTCGTTTTTAACACATCTATCGCCACATAATTTTCCGCCCCCTGGGGGATGATAATATCCGCATACTTTTTGCTCTGTTCCACGAACGTTTCGTGCATGGGACGGACTGTTTTATAATATTGGGTGATCACATTTTCCACGCTTCGCCCGCGCTCATGAATATCTCTCTGCAAGCGTCGGATAAAGCGCACATCCGCATCGGTATCCACATAGATTTTTATATCCAGAAGAGACCTTAATTCCGGATTATCCAGAATCAGGATACCTTCCAGAATAATCACAGGCTGGGGATAAATCCGGCGGGTTTCTTTCCTCCTGGAATGAGTTTTATAATCATACTGGGGTGCTTCAACCGGTTCACCCTTTCTGAGGAATTTCAGTTGATCGATAAGGAGAGAAAATTCCACGGAATCGGGATGGTCAAAATTCCAGTCCGATGCTTTAATCCGGGAATCTTCCGGAATGTTCCGGTAGTACCAGTCCTGTTCAATAACAATAGCGCCTTTGTCTTTAAAATCCCGGGCCAGTGCCTTGGCGACGGACGTTTTACCGGACCCACTGCCTCCTGCCAGACCAATAACAACACACGATGTATCACCCATGTTTTAAATTCTTCTCGTCAAAGGCTGCAGGCAGAAGTTCTGACGTTTTCATCTGCCGGGTTACCGTTCCTGATTCATCCACCATGATCACGTCAATATCACCACAGATATCCCAAAGGACCTGTCTGCAGGCACCGCAGGGACTCACACCGCCTGGACTTGCCACCACCAGTCGGCGGAAGGTATCTTCCCCTTCGGCAACCGCACGGGATACGGCATTCCGTTCGGCACATACAGAGAGTCCGTACGAACTGCTTTCTATGTTCACACCAGTGTAAATTTTCCCATCCTTCCCCTCAAGAGCGGCACCTACATGAAAACGGGAATAAGGCGCATGGGCTTTTCCCCGCACCTCACAGGCCGCCCGGATTAATGCGTCATCATGCTTCTCTTTCATGTAACCGATCCTGCTTTTTATTCAATTATGTTGAATTTAACGATTTTTTTTTGCTCATGCCCTGCTTTATCCCGGAGAATCCATTCCAGGGTATGCTCACCAGCCGGCAGCTGCCGGGGCATTTCAACTGATACAATCCGTGTGGGTGCATTGTAATAGTAAATCATCCAGGTTCCGTTTAACATGACCACAAGATTTCCCGCATCTATACCGCTCAGATTATCCGAGACTTCAACCCAGGCCTTTTTCAGATCCTTCAAATAATAATGTCCCCCGCTTCCCGGAAAGACTTTTTCAAAAACCGGCGGTTCCAGATCTCTCACCAAAGCATAGGTCCCGCAAGACCGTGTGCGGGTCCGGTAATAGTCTTTTCCAGGTCCGGGATCCTGACTGACAAGAGACCATTTTCCATCCCCTTTTGCCCGGTACAAACCGGTCTGAGCATGATAGGGATAGGTGGGATCACTCCGGAGTGCGATCTCCAGGGATCCTTTTAAAGGCTGGTCCATGGGATGAAGAGAATAGATCTTTGATATGATTTCTCCCCCTTCAGGATCCTTTTCTTTTTCCTGAGTGCTAATCCAGGAAATGACATCCCTAAAAAACGTGTTTTCCGGAATGACAACCCCAAACTGTTCATCATCGGAGCGGAATGAGATCCTTTCAGTTGTTTTCACCACATGAGGAGAAATATTCCATACCGTTTCCCATTCATTGAGATGATAATCATATATGTTTAATTTGTGGTATGATTCAAATTCATCCGGGGGAATCAGCGCTGTCCTCGCCCAGCTTGCCGTTACTGTCTCCCAGTCCAGGGATGTGCATGCCCTTCCCTCAAGAGACAAAAGCAAAGAGGGTGGCAGAACCATATTGGATTCAATTTCAAAAAGGATGCCTGCGGAAAAATGGCGGGGAACAACCCGGATAGCCGCTTTCGGATAGTTTTCCGGATTGTAGAAATGTTTTAGAAGAGGGGAGGGAACCGGCCCGTGTTTGGGGATGACCCTCAGCAGAAGGGCACCGTTTTCTTCATCTGCTTTAATTTTCAGGTTTCCGTTAACCAGAGATCCGAGGGTTCTATTGACCTGAGCTTCTTTATGTCCGTAAGGATTATACCGTTCAATAAGGAGTTCGGCATTGGGATATTGTTTAAGGTAGCATGAGTCCACGGAAACAGTATAAACATCCCCCTGTTTATCCACCTGACAGGGATTATCAGGGGTTTCAACACCTTTCAGTGCAATTTTTACACCGGCACGGTTTCCATTGGCATCCCGGATCTGGATCACACAGGTGTGAACACCTTCTTCCACCGTCAGATATCCCCCGTTTTCACTACGGTAAAAGGAGAGCTCCTCGGTGCTTTCGAAAGTGAATAAGCGGTAAAAATTCCCATTCCCTTCGTAAGCAAGGCGGTAATTCCTATCTTCATGCATCCAGTGGGTCTGGTCCCAGTTCAATTTATCAAAGCGGCTTTCAAAAAGATTCTTACCGTCCAGGTAAAGGCTGATGGAATAGACCCCGTTTTTGTTATGGGGATAATTTCCCCGATCCCAGGTTTTTAAACTGATGCCGAAGGTTCCGTGAAGATATACCGTATCAATCAGGGTATACGTGTTTTCTTTCTCCGGGATCAGAGGAAAAATCATGCCATCCGTTGAACCATTGACGCGGGCTCCCGGACTCAGGGGGATAAAGGCAATTTCCACCGGTTCCGGGGCCACATCATCTTCAATGGGGAAACCATTCAGAAGGGGGTTGATGGGATAATTTGAGGAATCCCGGATTTCAAAATGAACATGGGGGACAACTGTGCCCGAATGGCCGGAATAAGCCACAACGTCTCCCTTTCGGACAGGGTATTCACCCGGATTCAAAACCAGTTCCAGAAAAACCTTTTTCGAGGAAAGTTGTTCGCTTCGAACCCGGGAAGCAATCCGGCCGTAAAAAGAATCCAGATGAGCCAGAACGGCAATGCGATTATCTTTCAGGCGGATGTACAGGGCTTTGCCATATCCTTGTGGACTTACAAGCACCCGCTCGATATACCCATCCTCAGGGGCAAAACACGCATAGCCGTCGCGTGCCCAGGTTTTAATATCAATCCCAGAATGAAAATGTCCGCTCCGGGTTTCACCGAAGGTTCCGCTGAGAAGCCGTGTCGCTTCGGTAGGCCAAAGATACTCCCCGGCAATTCCCAATACGGGGATAAAAAGCAGAATACCTTTTAATAAAGAGGTAAAGCGCATAAATAATTATTTCTTCTTCAGTTTCAGAAATTTCCGTTTCCCGATTTTAAGCACCGCCTCACCTTTTATGAGAGGAACCGATTGGATATCCGTGATTTTTTCACCATCCAGGGATACACCGCCCTGTTTGATGAGACGCTTGGCTTCACCGGACGATGAAACCTGACCGGCGGCAACCAGGATATCCATGATTCGTTCATCCGGTGACATGGTGTATACTTCCATCTCATCCGGCACACCGCCCTTTACAAATACCTGGTTAAAATGATCCCGGGCTTTGTCTGCATCTTCTTTTGAATGGTAGCGCCGTACCAGATGCCAGGCCAGGTCGTGTTTGGCATCCCTGGGATTTTTCCCGCTTTCCAGGTCTTTCTTTAGACTCTCGATTTCTTTTGGGGATAAATCGGTTGTCAACACAAAATAGCGAAGAATCAGTTCGTCCGGAATGGATAGTGTTTTGCCGTACATCTCTTCGGGAGGATCAGTCAGGGCAATGTAATTCCCCAGGGATTTGGACATTTTTTCCACGCCGTCCGTACCTTCCAGGATCGGCATGGTGAGAATCACCTGGGGATTCTGACCGTATTCCCGTTGAATATCCCGGGCCACCAAAAAATTGAATTTCTGATCCGTACCGCCAATCTCCACATCAGCCCGTATAGCGTAACTGTCATAGGCCTGAGCCAGGGGATACATGAATTCGTGGACCGAGATGGGCATGCCTTCTTTGTACCGTTTGGCAAAATCATCCCGTTCAAGCATGCGTGCAACGGTATATTTTGACGATAAAACAATCACATCCCCAAAAGAAAGTTTATTCAGCCAGTCTGAATTATAATGTATTTCAAGCCGTTGTGTATCGAGAATAATCCCAGCCTGATCAAAATAGGATTGGGCATTTTCCCTGGTTTCCTGCAGGGTCAGGGCAGGCCGGGTTTTGCTTTTGCCCGAAGGATCCCCGATCATGGCGGTAAAATCACCGATAATCAACACAGCCTGGTGCCCCAAATCCTGAAAGTTTCTCAGCTTGTTCAGCACCACACCATGGCCGATATGCAGGTCTGGACGGCTGGGATCAGCCCCCAGCTTTATCCGCATGGGTGTGTGAGTCTTGATGGATTGTTCAATTTTCCGGACCATCTCTTCTTCCGGGAGTATTTCCTCTGTTCCCTTCCGGATCAGGTCCATCTGTTCATTCAGCGAGGGAAATGTGGTCATAACCTACCTTTTCTGTTTCATCATCCGCTCCATGGTCCGTTGGGATTCTTTTTCCGCCAGATCTCTCCGTTTGTCATAAAGTTTTTTCCCTTTTACCAGAGCAATTTCCGCTTTCAGGTGATTTTTATTCCAATAGACTTTCAGAGGAACGATCGTTAGTCCGCCCTCCTCCTTTTTCTTTCGCAGTTTTCGGAGTTCATCCCGGTGAAGCAGGAGTTTCCGGGGTCTCAGAGGATCATGTTCTTCATATCCCAGGTGGGAATAAGGAGCAATATGGCACTGAAGGAGGTAGAGATCTCCCTCCTGAAAATAGCAATAGGCTTCTTTCAGACTGATTTTTCCTTCCCGGATAGATTTTACTTCCGATCCTTTGAGGGCCAGACCGGCTTCCAGGGTTTCCAGAATATGATAATCATGAAAAGCCCGCTTATTTGTCACGACTGTTTTAATCATCGGTGAAATTTAAAGGGAAAAGTGGAGTTTACCAATCACTTAGCGATAGGTAAGGACCCGGGGTATTTGTTCTGAATTCCCATTGAGGATCAAGCCCACAAGGCCATAACAGGTGACGAGAAAACTTCCCCCATAACTGAGAAAGGGGAGGGGTTTTCCTGTCACCGGCAGAAGTCCGACTGTCATGCCGATATTGATGAAAAAGTGGAACAGCAACACAATGGTTCCCCCGATAATAAGCATAGCTCCGAATTTATCCCGGGCCTGATAAGCCATCCTGAACCAGCGGATAAAAAGGGTAAAGAAGAGAATAAAGAGAATAACAACCATTATAAAGCCTAGCTCTTCGGCGATGACGGAAAAAATGAAATCCGTATGTTGTTCCGGCAGAAACCGCAAATGGGTCTGGGTTCCGGCCATAAAGCCTTTCCCCCGGAGTCCGCCTGAGCCGATGGCAATTTGCGACTGCAGCACCTGATAACCAGCGCCCAGGGGATCCAGTTCGGCATTGAACATGGTGAGAATCCGGGTTTGCTGGTAGGGTTTTAAATGATTCCAAATCAGGGGCGTAATCAGGCCGACAACAATATTACCGATAAATATCCCTGAGGATGCAAAAATATTCGTCTGGTTAAAAAAGATAATCAATCCCAACATAATACCCCAGATGGTAAATGCCGTGAGATTGAATGCTGCCACAACAGTGATCATGGGTGCGATCAACAGAAAAATGTAATACACCCGGTAACCCGACGCATAAAGCATACCAATAAAAACAGCCAGATATACAAGAGCTGTCCCCAGATCCGGCTGGATAAACACCAACACGAAAGGAATAAGAGTTAAAATCAACGGTTTAAACACATACCGGAAAGCCTGGGTGGAATTTTTCGTAGTGGAAAAATACCGGGCTAAAATGAGGATGAGAAAAAACTTCATGAATTCTGAGGGCTGGACCCTGACAATTTTCAAATCGATCCACCGGTTTGTTTCAGCAATGGTGCCGGACATAAAAAAGGGAATCATCAAAAGCAAAACGCCGGCAATATAAAAAACCAAGGCATTGCTGAGTAAAAACTGTTTGGGTATCACATAAAACAGCACCAAAACCCCAAGACCCAGAAAGAGTGCAATCAGTTGGACGACAAACTGGAGGGACCATTGATCTGTTTTACCTGCACCGGACGCACTGTAAATAGAAAAGAGTCCGATAATGGTCAACACAAGGACAATCGCCAATGTCAGGTAATCCAATTCTGATATTTTCTCACGTAGATGCTGAATGTTGTTCATCAAAAAGCACTCACTTTCCAAAAATAATCAAAAATTTTCCGGGCCATAGGAGCTGCAGAACCGCTGCCGGATTTCCCGTTTTCGACAAACACGACAATGGCGTATGGGAATTGTATGTCTTTCACAAAACCGATAAACCATCCATGCGCTTCCCCATGGGGATTCTGGGCGGTTCCTGTCTTTCCGTATACCTCAAGATGGGGAATATTCGCCACTTTCGCAGTCCCGTTTTCACCCGCCACAACCCGTCGCATGCCTTCATGGATCACATCCCAAACCCGGTCATGAACACCCTGCACAGAATCCTCCGGAAAAGAGAGCATCCGGAGTTTTTCTTCCTTTTTATCATAGATCGCCCGGCCCACATGAGGTGTAATTATTTTACCCCGGGAAGCCAAAAGGCAGGTATAGCGTGCCATGTCAATAGGTGTTACCAACACATCTCCCTGCCCGATCACCATATTCAGCAACATTCCCACAGTCCACCCGTTGCGTCCGTATTTTTCATCCAGGTACCGTTTGTCCGGAAGAATACCGGCTTTCTCTTCAGGGATATCAATTCCGGTTAACGTACCCACACGAAAAGCACGGCCATAGCGGTGCCAGCGCTCCAGTCCCACATCCTGAATCAGATTATAAAAATAGACATTACAGGAATTTTCTATGGCTCCGTATAGATCCAGTGCTCCGTGTCCGGCCTCTTTCCAGCATTTGTATACCCTTCGTCCCAGGCGATAGGACCCGGAACAGTGATATTCCTTGGAGGGAGAAATGACATAATCTTCCAGGGCGGCGACGACGGCGATAAGCTTAAAAATAGAACCCGGTGGATACAGTCCCTGAACTGTCCGGTTAATCAGGGGCTTACACGGATCATTCAGCAAGGCCAGCCAGTCATCCATCTCTACGATACCGGAAAATATTGCCGGATCAAACCCCGGCTGGGATGTCATGGCCAGAATTTCGCCGTTGGTATAATCCAGAACGGTGACGGAAAAAGGGAGAGTATCAGCCAGGGATTCCACATAATTTTGCAAATCCTTGTTGATCGTCAGATAAAGGTCATTCCCCGGAACAACCGGAATGCTTTTGGAAAAATCCTCACCGAAATCCATCCCATAGGCATTAATGCGGACATACCGGGTACCATTGATTCCTTTCAGCTCTTTCTCGTATGATTTTTCAACCCCTTTGACACCGATATAATCACCGGGGCGATATCCCTGGTTGCTCAGCAGTTCAATGCTGTTTTTATCGATTTCAGCCGTATATCCCAAAAGGTGTCCGGCCTGAACCCCCTGGGCATATTGACGGGTTGGCCGGGATGTCAGGGTCACACCTGAGAGTTCCAACTGATATTCATGGATCAGGGAAACAGTCCTGAAATCCAGACTGGAAGCAATTTTTGAAGGACGGTAATACCCGTTCATGTTCTTTTCCATCCGTTCTTTGAGCGTTTCCGCGGGAATATGCAGTATCTCCGACAACACCTCCCAGGTGTGTTCACTCTGTCTGATTTCGAAGGGATAGACTTCCAGATCATAGTTGGACTGATTATAAACCAGCGGACGATTGTAGCGGTCGTAGATTATACCCCGGGGTGCGGGAACATTGTATTTGCGATACATATTTTTAACGGCTTCGGAAGAAAAGTCTGAATATTTGCGAATTTGAAGATCGTAAATTCTGAATAAAAGAATACCAAAAAGGATGATGGTTATCCCAATGAGGATATAGTACTGGACAGGTGTAAGTGTATTCTCATGGGATTGTGCCATTACTCAGTTTCCGGATAGAGCGGAATAAAATAATTCGCCAGCAAAAAGAGTCCCCCTGTATAAAGAAACTCCGGCAGGCTATAGTTTATCAGCACATAATTAAAATCCACGGGCATTTCAATGAAGATGGTCCAGTTAAAGACGACATGACTCAGAAAAATCAGGAGGACAGATGAAATTGTTGAAAAGACCCTGACCCGGAGGAAAGACTTGTGGATCAATTGAGCCAGAATAAAGCCGGAAAAGGTTTTGATCAACGGTGAGAGCCCCAAAACCGATGGATGGAAAAGGATATCCTGTAGGATTCCCAGGAGAAAGGCCGCCCAGACAGTCTGGGTGGGAGAAAGTCGGAAAGCCAGATAGATGAGCAGGATGAAGAAAAGGTCCGGACGGATGCCCTGTATATCCAATACTTCATTGAAAAAGAACTGAATGAGAATCGT
>LGGY01000013.1 GCA_001509335.1 Fidelibacterota bacterium 46_43 | reverse complement strand
GCTGTGAGATTTTGCTGATCTGAAGATGGGGTTATACGAGAGATGGAATATATGATTTCGTTTAGGTAGCACCCCCCACCCCGGGGGTAAAATACACCGAAATGCGACACAAAGCAAGATAATATTATTAATCATATATTTGTATAATGATGAATGATGATCCCGCACTTCAGTTTGTAGGAATCAGAACATAAGATGAATTTTATTAGAGATTAGAAAGAAACATTACAATTTGCCGCCTTGCCACAAGTCCATATCACGCATGGTTTTCTGAATATCCATAATGATTTCGGTTGTTCTTTTTTCCCACACGGGAGCCAAAAGAAAGGAACCTGGTGATTCGGCAAAAAGCCGCTGAAAAATGATCTTTGTGTTGATTCGGGAAATAAACTCGGTAACCAATTCAAGATATTCCCTGTATTCAAAGAGATGGAAAGGATGTTTGATGTATTCTTTTTCAAGCCGTGCCCCACGAATGATCTGGAGGTGATGTAGTTTCAGAAAACGGATATTCCAACGATTAATCTCCCGGGTCATGGCCAACATTTCTTCTCTTGTTTCAGTGGGTGATCCCAGAATGACATGTGCTGTTACATCAAATGCATATTCTTCCAGAACCGACAAAGCGTGCACCGTATCTGCCACTGTATGACATCTATTCATCCAGAGAAGGGTTTTATCATAGACCGACTCTACACCGATTTCAAGATTCACATAGGTATCACGGCTTATATCCTGCAAGAAATCCAAAACATTCCGCTGAAGACAATCCGGCCGGGTAGATACCGAGATGCCTACTACATCTTTATCCTCCAGGACAACCCTAATTTTATCCTTTAAAACGGAAACCGGTCCATAAGTATTCGTATAACTTTGAAAATAGACGATAAATTTTTCTGCATTGAAACGTTCTTTCAGATACTGTTTTCCCGCCCTGATCTGATTCCTCAGGTCCACCCTGACGGTATATGGCGGCATAAACGAGTTGTTGTTGCAATAAATACACCCTCCCCAACCTTTTGTGCCATCCCTGTTGGGACATGTAAATCCAGTTTCAACGGATAAACGTTGAACACGGGTATGAAACATATTATCCAGATAAAATTTGTAATGATTATATCTAAAACCGTTGCGGGCGTATGGGAGTGATGGCATAATGGGCTATTAATATTTTATAATTGAAAATAGTTGAGGAGTTCACTGTCGTTGGCAGACAGTGGGCAGAAAATGGTGGTGTTTTCTTCACCTATTTTGAGAAATTTCGGTAGAATTCCATATAGTTGTTGATAATCAGCTTCCGCCCTTCACGGGTGATGAGTCCTTTATTTTCCAGCATTTTCAGCATTCGAGAGACGGTTTCCCGGGATGTGCCGGCCATGTTGGCAATATCCTGCTGCAGTGGAATGTCATTGATGGTCACACATCCTTTCAGATGTTTGCCCAGATCTTCGGCAAGACGGATGATGGTATTGGCAACCCGGTGTTCGGCATCGCTGAGGGAAAGACTTTCAATCTGTTGATCACTCCGGCGGAGTCTGCGGGCAAGTTCTTCCAGAAGGTGAATGGATATTTTGGGATATTTCTCCAGCATTTCCAGAAAATCCTGCCGTTTCAACATAAAAACTTCCGATTTTTCCAGGGCAACGACATTGGCAGAGCGGGATTCACCGTCCAGAATGGACATTTCTCCAAAAAACTCACCATCCGATAAAATGCTAAGAATTACTTCTTTTCCATCCTCATTGATCCGACTGATCTTTACAGCACCCTGGCTGATGATAAAAAGCGTATCCCCCAGATCTTCCTCCAAAAGGATCAGTTTGTTTTTCTCATAGGTTCGAGCCTGAATAGCCTTGGAAATTTGTTCAAGTTCCTGTTCTTCAAGATCTTCAAAAAGGGGAATATGCCTCAATAACGAAATATCCATTTATTCATCCTCCTTATGATCGGTCTTTTTCGGGGCAAAACGATCCAGCAGATCAGGCACAAGATCAAGAATTTTACCGAGTTGTTGTTCTTTCCCTGTGAGCATCATAAGCTTTGCATGCTCTTTATAGACCGCTATCACTGCCACAGGGCAGATATTCATCCCGCCGCCAAATCCTTCTGAAACGGATTTGTCGTTGTGTTGACATTGTGCATTATGATCTCCGCTTCCAAATCCCACAGAAATCTTAGAGATCGGAATTAAAGTAAGATCATCTATGTGAATCGGATCCCCGACAACCGTCTTGGTATTTAAAAACTCATGGGCTTTATCAAGAAGTTTTTCCAGCGTCTGGTTCATGCTTAATCCTTCTTTGTAATGATGACAATCTGCGATAATGCCACCAAATAATTAGTAATCTAATAACAATACCAAACAAATTCATAGAAAAATATAAATCAACGATAAAATCCAGGGCCTTTTTATCATACCGGAAACGGGTGGACACGGGATCAGACATTCGTTTGGCGGCCAGAAAAGGAATTGAGGAAACAACAGCTCCTTCAACCCAGCCGGTCACCGCCGGATTTTCATGTCCATACACCAGTTGAAAGCGACGTATTCTGAGATGAAAATATGAAAACAACCGCCGTATCTGAGGTATCAGTGTTTTCCGGATAAATGGCTGATAGAATCCAATCGTGTCCTTTATCCCTCCCTTTTCAGTTTCAACGGATGAGGATCCTCCAGTTTGATGCCCTTTTTCACCTGGACTTTGATCGCTTCCAATGGATGTTTTTTTATCTTCTGCTTCCCTTTCCGGCTTTATCCCGATTGTCTCTTTCTTTTCCTCGCTTTTTTCCTCAGATTTTACTTTATCTTTATCTTTTGCTTCTCCTTTTTTTATTTTTTTGAGGGGGATTTTTATGGGAATACCCAGAACTACAGCAAAGATTTTTATTTTTTGATCACTGTATTCAACCCTGGTTTTAAACAACCAGGATATCCAATAAGCCGAGCCCTTCAAACGAAGATGGTTATCCTTTTTTGCTGCCTGCAAGGTCAATTGAAAAGGAATAAAAAGAATAGCCGCCACTATCAATAACAAAAAAACAAGAAACATCAGGATAATTTTTAGAATCAGGAAGAACATGATCGGAATTTATAAAAATATTCTCTTCACCGTGAATAATTTCAAAAAATATTTATGCAATTTCATTGACATTACGAAGAAATGAAAATAAATTTTCGGGCTATAAAAAAGAAAAAGGAGTGAAATGGCATATCCGTTATCGACAAAGAAAAGAATCCGTCAGGCTGAAAAGTCCAACCGGCGCAACCGTCATTATAAATCACTGGTAAGAACCGAGATCAAAAAATTTATGGCTACTGAATCCAGGGAAAGCGGTCAGGAGAAGTTAAAAAAGATCTATTCCCTGGTGGATAAAGTTGCACAAAAGGGAATTCTGCACAAAAACCGGGCTGCAGATATTAAATCACGCCTTTCCCGTCATTTAAATACACTGAATTAACACTTATCCGAATTCCTTGATTTTTCAGAAGCCTCCAGATGGAGGCTTTTTTAGTACGATTCAAAAATATTCAGCGTTTCGCCGTCTTTTGAAGATACCCGCTTTTGATAATGCTGAGTGTTTTCCGGATATCTTCATACATCAGTCTGTCTTTTTCCAGATGGGGAATATCCTGCCTCAGGCGCTGATGGATCTTTTCCAGAACAGGACTTGTTTTCAGAGGCCGGTGATAGTCGATTCCTTCGGCAGCCGCCAGATATTCAATGGCCAGGACGATTTCTGTATTTTCAATGATTTCCAGCAGTTTTCTGGCAGACCGGTGTCCCATACTTACATGATCTTCCTGATTGGCTGAAGTAGGAATACTATCCACGGACGCTGGAGTAGCCAGACCCTTATTTTCAGAGACAAGGGCCGCTGCTGTGACATGAGCAATCATAAATCCACTGTTCACGCCACTGTCTTCCACAAGAAAAGCCGGAAGTCTGGACATGTGGGAATCTACCAGCTCGGCAATACGGCGTTCTGCGATACTGGCAATTTCACTGACAGCCATGGCCAGATAATCCATTGCCAGCGCCGGGGACTCCCCGTGGAAATTTCCGCCACTCACGATCAGATCATCTTCCCTGAAAATAAGGGGATTATCAGAAACCCCATTGGCTTCACGGATCAGGATGTTTTTGACATGATCATAGGCTTCCCACACAGCCCCACACACCTGAGGATAACAGCGAAAACAGTAGGGATCCTGTACTTTATCACAATATTCATGGGACCGGTTGATTTCACTTTTTTGAAGATAGTAGCACACCCTATCTGCACAGGCTGCATTGAAAGGAGAGCCTTTTGCTTCATGAATAGCTCGGTGGAAAGGTGACAAAGAGGCTTTCATGGCATCCAGGGACAATCCAAAAATCAGTTCACCGGAATACAAGATGTTCTCTGTCCGGATCAGGGCCATCACACCATGGGCCGTCATGGACTGTGTTCCGTTGATGATAGCCAGACCTTCTTTCGCTTTTAAAGTCAGAGGCTCCCGATTTAAAACCCGGAGCACTTCGGCCGCATCCCTTTCTCTCCCCTTTTCCATTACTTTCCCTTCGCCGATGAGGGGAAGTGTCATATGAGCCAGGGGCGCCAGATCTCCGGAGGCACCCACACTTCCCTTGGAAGGAATGCAGGGCAGAATATCGTGATTCAAAAAAAAGACCAATTGTTCCACAACGAGTGGCCGCACGCCGGAAAATCCCTGGATCAAACTTTGGGTTTTGATAAGCATCATAAGCCGGACGATATCCGCTTCAATAAGGGGACCTACACCCGCGGCATGGCTCCGGATTAGATTCACCTGAAGTTCATCCAGTCTTTCATCAGGAATACGGACCTGTGCCAGATGGCCAAATCCCGTATTCACACCATACATGACTTTTCCATGCCGGATTTGCTCTTCAATATAGTCGCGTCCCTCCTGCAGACGTGTAATGACCGATATATCCAATGAAATTTCAGGCCTGACTTGCAGGTAATATTTAAAATCATCCAGTGTGAGGGGATTCCCGTCCAGACACAGGGTCTTGTTTTCAAACTTCATACATGATACCTTTTTTTACTTTAAATACACCATTTTCCCCTGAAGGGATCCCATTTCATGATGATCAATCCGGTAAAAATAGACACCGGACGCAGCGGTTTGCCCTGATTCCGTAGTCCCATCCCAATGAATGGTGTGAATACCGGCATCCAAATCCCCCTGATACAAGGTTTTTATCAGCCTGCCTTTCACATCAAACACCTGAAGGGTGAAATGGTCTTTTACCGGTACGGCAAATACAATGCGGGTCATTCCATTAAAGGGATTCGGATAATTGTCAAATAGTTCAAAGGTTTGGCTGAAGAGAGCATCGCCATTTAATTGTGTCAGAATACCCGGTTCAGGAAGGGGTTGTTTTTTATCGGTATACAAATGGAATTCTCCAGGCGCAAGGGTTAGCGACTGATTTAATTCAGTCAGATTCTCCAGGATAAGGCTATCTCCGCTGAAGTAATCATACCATACGCCAACCCGTGGAAAGGTAATCGTTTTCGTTTTTTCCACGACATCAAAATTACCCACAATCACACTGCGCATGGACGAGCCGGTGAGTATCAGGGTTTTCACCATCCCTCCTGTATCCAGATCAACCTGGGTATTTCCGGAGTAAAACAGGGGATTGGAAAGGCGTAAGCGGATCAGAGCGGCCGTTGTTTTAAACAGATTCTTCCGCCGGGCATCGTGATAGTATTCCCACCGGATAGGTTTTTCACACACTCTGCAGGGTGTTTCAATGGATTCATCGTATCCCAACTCACCAAACTGCCATATCATCTTAGGTCCCGGCAACGTATAGAAAAATGCTGAAATCAGTTTTACCCGGTTCAATGCCGTGTTTATTTCCTGAATGGAATAGTCACCCGATACATTTCCCCAGCTCAGGTTTTTAAACATGATCCGTTCTTCATCATGGCTTTCCATATAGGTAATCAAATGGGGATCGGCCCATCCACGGGACCCGTAAAAACCCCAGGAAAAATCTGAAGTGTAACCCATAGAGGCCTCCTGATAATCATGGGTCACATTCCCCCAGAGCATAAAACCTTCATTCGCCAGGATCTGTTCTTCGGAATTATCAGCCCAGTGTTCGAGAATCAGGTATGCAGTGGAATCTTTTTGCCACAGGACATTTCCTAAACGTCTGATCAGGTTTATCCGGCTTACGTCATATCCGGGATTACCGCTTGTATTGGTAAAACCTTTGGTAAAATCAAGCCGGTATCCATCCATGTGATACTCCCGAATCCAAAAAGCCAGGACAGAATCCACAAAGGCCTGTGTCCACGGACTTTCATGATTGAAATCATATCCCCAGGAATAATCAGGATTGGGCGAGACTTCGTTAAACCACGGGTTTTCTGCAGATGGACGGGATTCTGTGCTGTTCCAGTACATGCGAACCTGGGGGGACTGGCCATATGAATGATTTAAAACCATATCCATAATCACAGCTATTCCCAGTTGATGACTGGCATTGATGAAGCGTTTTAAGGCTAGATCCGTCCCGTAATACTTATCCGGTGCAAAATAGAAGCTCGGATTATAACCCCAGCTTGAATTGCCTTCGAATTCACTGAACGGCATCAGTTCAATGGCATTAATTCCCAGTTTTTTCAGGTACGGAAGTGTATCCATAAGTGTTTCATAGTTGTGATCGGCCAGAAAATCCCGGACCAGCAGTTCATAAATTACCAGTTTTTCCCGTGGAGGACGGACAAAAGCTGTATCTGTCCAGTTAAAGGGTGGTGACATTTCCGTAGTAAAGGTTGAAACGATTTCCCGGGTTTTTCCTTTGGGATAGGGTTTGAGACCGGGATAGACACTCTGGGGAATATAGGGATCGTTCCAGGGATCCAGTATTTTTTGTGTATAAGGATCTGCTATCCGTAGCTCACCATCCAAAAGATACTGAAAAGCATATTCCTTCTGTTCATCCATTGGTACCGATATCCAATACCACACTTCATTTGTAGAAATGGAGTCCCTGGACATTTCGAATTCAGGCAATACCCTCCAGTCGTTAAAATCACCGATTAAATAGACAAAGTCCTTATAGGGAGCAAAAAGGGAGAACGTCACAGATTGGCCGAAAGAACCCACTGTTATACCGGGTTTCAAGCCCTCAGGCCTTGGTGCTTCTTTTTGTCCGGGGTTTTTGATCACGACACATGAGGCTGTATCACGCAATTCATACAGAGCTTCAGCAATCAGATCGATTTGAAGAAGATCGTTTGCATAATCGCCTCCTATGAGCGTATACGAGAGGGTATCATCATCTACCGAGCTGATAAGTGTCCCGTTGATCAATAATTCGGTGCGAACCGTTTCCGTAAATAACTGAACACTGGTTCCAAGAATATCCAATGTATCGCGATCCGTCATAAATAGAGGTTCACGGTAGGGATCTTGAAAAGATTCTGTAATGGATGGGGTTATAAACCGGGCAGTAATCCCTGGCTTGTACAGTTCGACAAAAATATCCTGATTATCGACATCTTTCCCTTCCAGGTAGCCTCCGCCCGGTTGTTGTGAACTTCGGAACACAAAGGCGAGATGCGTTACATTTACCTGTTCGGGAATTGCGTAGTATTCCCGGGGATAACCAATCACCAGTTTCCACAGGTTGGTTTCCACCTGGCTCAATTGAGTTTCCGGAGTATCTTCTCCCCAGTCGGTGACGACATATTTCCATTCGGAAAGGGAGGTACTTTCATCGGTCAATACACCGGTGTGGGCATACACCGGTCCGGCAAAATCCTTAAGTCCCTGATTCCCTTTTGTGGCATCAAAGTAAATAATGATGGAATCATTAATAGTCGGATAGGAAGGCTCAGATGTAACCGGAGAAGCCTCCACTGTTATTATTATCCCCAAAAGGAAACTTATACAAGGCAATATCATAATTTTTTTCATTTCAAAAGCACCAGTTTACGGGTTTCATTGTGTTGATTTTGAGTCATTTTTACAAGATAAACTCCGGATGGCAGGTGACCAAGATTGAATGTCCGGATATATGTTCCCTTTTGGGCTACCGGCAGATAAAATTCACCCACGGGTTTTCCGCTTATTGAAATAAACTGAATTGATAGGGGGTCAGAATCCGGAAGTGTCAGGTGTACAGTGAGTTCCGCATTGAAGGGGTTGGGGTAAAGACCCACCAGACGGAATGTGTTTTCATGATCCGGGTGAGAATGGAGGGATACAGGCAGGGTTGTATCGGGAATGAAAAGTTTCTGATCGGTATAGAGCCGGTATTCACCGGGTTGCAGCGTCAGGTTCATACCGGTATCTTCCACTGACAGGGTATCCCCGGAAAAAAATTCGTACCAGGCTCCGGTATGATGAAATTCCGGCCAACTTTGATGTTCATTTATCCCAAAATTGCCAAGGATCACTGCATTCATTTCAGGTGACGACAATTTCAGGCGGCGGTCCGGGACATGATCCGGTGAATAAATCGATACCGTGGTTTCAGAATTCCGGAATAAGGGATAATCCTTCCGGAGTTTTAAAAGGTTTTTATAAACATTAAAGAGTTGTACCCGGTTTGTGTTTTTTAAATAGTGCCAAAGCACAGGTTTCGCTTCGGTACGACTCTCTTCTTCCGCCAGCTCTCTGTCATAACCCAGTTCACCAAACTGCCAAATCATTTTTGGTCCGGGTAGTGTAAGAAAAAAAGTGGTGGATAATTCCATGCGCTTCAAAGCTGTCGCTGTATCCCTGATGCAGTAGCCATCCGTACAGTTTCCATACTGAAGATTCTTGTACATGATCCATGGTTCATCATGACTTTCCATAAAAGTCACCAGATTCATAGCCCACCAGCCCCGGTTTCTGAAATACCCGTAACTGAAATCTGAATTGGTTAACCAGCCCATAGCTGCCTGGCTGTACGGCCCGTTCATGTTTCCCCAAAGCATAAATCCGTTATGTGCCAGAACTGTTTCTTCATCATTATCGGCAAAGTGTTCCAAAATCAGGACAGCATCGGGTTTTACCGACCGGATATAGGATGCATATTCATTCAGGATATCAATACGACTTTGATCATAGCGGCTCCATACACTCACATCATCTCCCGAATAGGTCTGTGTAAATCCCTTGGACAGGTCAAAGCGGTATCCATCCACATGATATTCTTCAATCCAGTAGGCAGTAATCTCTTTCATCAACTCCTTGGTGAATGGGCTTTCATGATTGAAATCGTACCCGACACTCATAGGATGGGGGGCAGATACATTGAACCAGGGATTCTCCGGCAAGGGAGCTCCGAAATTCCCTTCATTATACAGTCGGACAAAAGGACAGTCACCAAAGGCATGATTGAGAACAATATCCAGAATGACGGCGATTCCCGATCCATGGCAGGAGTCGATGAAAGCCTTCAGATCATTGCCTGTCCCGTAAGCCTTGTCCGGAGCAAAGAAAAAGGTAGGATTGTATCCCCAGCTGTCATTTCCGCCAAATTCAATGACGGGCATAAGTTGTATTGCATTGATGCCCAGTTTTTTCAGATATGACAGACTGTCAATCAAAGACATGTATGAACGATCTTCCAGAAAATCCCGGACCAGCAATTCATAGATCACCCATTCCGTTTGAGATGAAACCGAGTAAGTTTCATGCTGCCATTTATAATCTTCCGGAAATGGTTCAAAAACTGAGACAATATGTTCAGTTTTTCCTTTGGGATAGGGTTTCAGATCGGGATAGTTTGTTTCGGGGATATGGGGATCCCCTCCTTCATCCAATATTTTTACAGCATAGGGATCCGCGACACGAATTTTTCCATCCACCAAAAACTGGTAAGCATATTCCAGGCCCGGAGTCAGTGAATTCACGGGCAACCAGAACCAGGTTTTATCCCCATCGATTGATTTATTCATCAGATAGACATCATCCACCTTCCAATCGTTAAAATCCCCCAAAAGATAAACGAAGTGTTTGTTGGGCGCCATCAATGAAAAGAGAGCGCTTTCAGTATCAAGAGAATAGACACCATTTCGGACCTCAGACGGTTTGGTAATCATTTGAGGAACAGGATCTACAATAAGGGTGAATGAAAGAGTATCCGTAATACCTTCGGCAGACAGAGAGACACATTGTATCAGGTTGCGACCTTTCCAGGCGGCAGATACCGGATATTGCAAATTCAAGGAATCCTGCACTGTAGAGAAGAGTCTTTCCCCATTACGAAGAACAACCAGCGAATCAGCATCAACGCCCAGTGCAGCTGCCGTAAAACGCACCAAAAGAGTGTCTGAACTGTTTAAAAAGAGGGGATTCCGGTCCGGATGGCCAAATTTGTCCCGGTCCTTAGGTTCAATAAGAACTGATGTAAGTCCGGCTTCATAGAGTGGCAGAAAAATATCTGTATCTTCCGAATCTCTTCCCACAAGTGTTCCGTCCTGATTTCTGAAAACGAAGGCCAATTTAAGAATCTGCTCATCATCAGGAACCTGATAATAGACTGCCGGATATCCAATGACAAGTTTATAGAGATTTGTATCCAGACGTTCGAGACGGTTTTTGGCCTGATTGGCATCCGCTTCTTCGCCGGGCCAGGGAGTAACAACATATTTCCAGTCCGACGGGCCACTGCTTTTATCAGTAATCACACCCGTATGGGCGTAGAGCGTATCATCCATTCCCTCCAGGGAACCGTTACCCAATTCTGCATGATAAAAGACGATAATGGAATCAAACCGAGTTGGAAAAACAGGCTCCGAAGTAACAGGATTTCCCTGTAAAATAAAGGGAATAAAGAGAATAAAGGAAATAAATCTTACAAGACTTCTAAGTTGCGTGGAACAGAGGTCCGGATTAATTTTCATATTGATCTCTCTTCCGGACACTATTTTTTGTAAATCAGTTCTTCAAGGCCGTTCAGATGGCCATTCATCATATCGGTGACCGAATCGGAGACATTGATGTCCCTGCGTTGACCGAAAAGAGTGATATCCAGAATGATATAGTTGATGGCAATGGATATGATGGCTTCGTTATTGGTCCAGGCGGCTCTTTGAGGATATCGCTTATCTGATTCTCCCATGAGCACTTCGTGTTTATCAGCCACAAGCACGATTTTATGATTCCAGTTTTTCTCCAGTAACTTTTCTTCAATATTGTATGAATAAAAGCAGGTATGTTTCATGGGAAGGGGATTAAAAGAGAAAATGATGACTTTCACATCCCGTTTCAGTGCATCTTTGATATCATTTTTAAGAACTTCAATTTCTGATCCCCAGGCGGAGATATAGACAGATTTTTTTGCTTTGCGAATCAGTTCGCGGGCTTTTTGCATAATGATGGAATAACCGCTGATATTCCACAGGTGGCCTGTATGCCCTCCTTCGGAAAATTCTTTCAGATCGTGTTTCAGGGATTCGATATTGTGATGGAACTGGTTATCCATCATGGAAATCAGCTGATCCGGCGGCAGGGGGACATATTTTTTGGGTTTATCGTGAACAATCCCTGCCACACCGGCCTTTTCCAGTTTACG
>LGGY01000012.1 GCA_001509335.1 Fidelibacterota bacterium 46_43 | reverse complement strand
CCATAAAATGAAAAAAGAGATGGAAAAACTGGATATCCCCCCGGTAGGTGAATTCATTGAAATGCTCTCCGATGCCGGAGCCGAACTTTATGCCTGTAAAGCTACGGTGGATATGTTCCATCTGACCAAAGATGATTTTGTGCCTCAGGTGAATGACATCATCAATGTTGCGACCTTTTATGAAAAGTCTGCCGGAGCGGAAATTATCTTTACGTAATTTTTTTAGTCGGCAGTCGAATGTCGAAAGTCGATTGCCTGCGATGTGTAATGTGACTCAATTTATTGGGATATTTCACGGGATGAATGGGGTTATGTGGGGCAATGAATGTTTTAAATCCTCGTTACACCCGGGCTAAAGCTCGGGGCTTTTTGCCCCCTCATCCCTTCGTACCCTCGTGCTCTCATTCCCTCAGCGTCTCTGCCCCCTTTGCGGGAGGTTTCCCCCCTGAACCTCGTCCCTCGTTACCCCCATATTCATCACATATATTTCCTGAAAATCCGGCCTTCCCGCCAGTTCGGAATGATTTGTCTCTTCCGCTAATTGCTGCACAACAAAAACATAATCCTTATTTTTCAAAATCAATTCACATCCGGCCAGGCTTCCATTTCCAAGATACTTAAAAGCATCTTCCGGAAGGCTGGGGAAAATGCCTGTCTCCATACCGGCATCGGGACGGATATAGTGACCGAATCCTCCGGCAAGAACCAGGAAATCCAGATCTTGAGGTGACAACCCGGCATCCTGTAGAAGCATTTTTCGTGTGGCGGCTATGGCTCCCTTTGCCATTTGATAGGCCCGGATATCCTGGGGGGATAGATACACATGTCTGTCAATCCTGAAACCTTTTCGGGGAATTTTTTCCACAAACCGGCCATCATCTGTAATGAGCATTTGTTTCCACAGGGTGTGAATGCTGTGAATCAATCCACTTCCGCAAATACCACTGACAGCTTGATTATCAATTGTCACTGCCTGAAACCGGCCTTTCCCGTTAAAAAATAAGTCACTTACCGCCCCCGGCTCTGCCTGCATGCCGCAGGTAATTCCTGCACCTTCCATGACAGGTCCCGCCGGTGCGGATGATGCCACGGAAAATTCCGGTGTTTTTAATACAATTTCGCAGTTAGTCCCCAAATCCATCAAAAGATATGTGGCATTCTGTGGCAGGATTTCCCGGCAAACCAGCAAATCTGCTGCAATATCTCCGCCGATAAAACTTCCGATTCCGGGCAATACGGTCACTTTCCCCCGGGGATGCATTGCAAGGCCACTGTCAGCACCTTCCAGTATTTGCAAATCTGTTACCGGGGCGATATACGGCGCTGTAACCAGTGAGTCTATGGATAAACCCAGTAAAATATGTGTCATAACCGTATTTCCGGCCATTACCACATGAACAATATCCTTGGGATGCTTTGTCAGATCCCGGATCAGATGGTTTATGGCCTTGATTATCAGTTCCTGAAGCGTTTTGGCATCCTCAGCCGATTCTGTTGCGGCGTTTGCCCGGCTGATGATATCTGTCCCGTACTTGCTCTGGGGATTGGATCGGCTCCGGATTCCCAGACGTTTACCACTTTTCAGATTATGCAGGGTAACGACAAGAGTGGTTGTTCCGATGTCCACTGCCAGACCCAGAGGGTTTTTGATAAATATTCCGCCCGGTATATCCGGATTCAATTCGCTTTCCAGTTCAATCCCGTCAGATAAGATGTGCAGACCTTTTTGGGTGACTATCCCTTCGATTTTAATCTTTAGATCTTCTGTTACATGATGCTGGCACGCCAGACGAATTCCATGATCCAGTGATTCCTGTGGGATATTTTTTTTCTCTGCCGGAGTTGACTCCGGCGGGGAGGATAGATATCGGATCCTGCATTTTCCACAACTCCCGTATCCTCCACAGGGGGTGTCCAATGATATCCCATGATCCTGGAGTACCTTTGATATAAGAGTTCCTTTATCCAGAGACAAAGTCTTTTTTTTATTTTTCTCCCGGATTGTCAGCTTGAAAGTCTTCATTCGATTTCCGCCGGTTTGATGAGTATGGTTTTTTCCAGACTATAATGAGCTTTGCCTGGAGGAAATCCTTTACGTTTGACCACATGTTTTCGCTCGGTGCACACCACCGGCACCAGCGATGCATGTTTCTCTTCGCTGAAACGTGCAGCGAGGGATGCGGCATATTCAATCACATGCCCCGGAATATGAGCCTTTCCCTCACGGCGGATAATGACATGGGATCCTGTGGAATTCCGTATATGAAGCCATAAATCATTTTTATGGGACAGATGGAAGGTCATATCGTCATTATCCCTGGCTGATTTGCCGACCCAAATACGCCATGATTCATAAAAATACTCCCGGTAGGGCAGACGGGTTGCCTCTGTTTTTTGGGGATTTTCCATCCGGTTCAGGCGGACCATCAGATCCTTATTTTTTTTCAGCCACGTCTGGAGATTATGTAATGTCTCAATAGCTTCCAGTTCGGTGATCTTTGCTTTTAATTCATCGTATTCTTTTTTCAATACAGATTCTTTTTCCCTGGATTCCTGTCGGGCCCGTTCAAGTTTCCGGGCTATGTTGTAATAGCGCTGTGCGTTGGCCTGGGGGGATAAATCCGGTTTCAGAGGGATGGTTTCCGGATAGCCCCGGGGGCGGAGTTCCATGGGAATCTTAGCTTGCTCCTGACCCGGCTGCAACGTATTAAGCATGGTCATAAGGATGTCCCCATAAATCCGGTAGCGTTCAATGAGATCTGCCTGATCTTCTGTTTTGGCAAGTTGCCGGATTCTGCGGTATACTTTTTCCGCCCGCGAGGATAGTGCCGTCATGATACGGTTCTTTTCCGGTTTGAAATGAAGCTCTTTTAACCGGCTGGTTACAAAATCACGGTAATTGTCGTAAAAACGATGGGGATTGAATTCCTCCCGGGGAAATGGCAGCAGGATAAAACGTCCACCCAGAACCTGACCATTAGCCCGAGAAATTTCCTGTTGAAGATCAGGCCAGGAAAGATCCGGATACAAATCCCTGAATCGTTTTTTCCATCGCTTGTTTAGGCGTGGATCGTCTGTAATGGATTGAAAAGGAACAGGTGTGGCATCAAAATGAATGGAATGATCTGCTGTTTTTTTAAACGTATCTACACCTGAAGGAAAAATAAAGTAAACATTATTTTTTGGAGGACGGATACGTAGGATGACGGCCTGATCCTCCGTAAAATTCAGGCGGATGTCCCGGTCTGTCCCGGCGATCTCGGCTTCTACAAATTCGGCCGGTTTGAAATCGGGGAAAATAGGGACTTTTTGTCCCGGCGGGTGAATGGACTGAAGAAAAAGGAAGGGGAGAGGCTGATCCAGATGAATGCGGATGGAATCACCCCGTGGGTTATCGTTTTGGATAACCAGTTCACTTTTTACATGGGAATAGCATTCCGTGAAGATATCACCTTTCAGGCGGGCATTCATGACTTTGCACAGTTTCTCCCAGGTAAACCAGGAAGTAATCACGGGTCTATTCCTCACAAAATAAGTTTTAGTGCCTGTTCCGTTGGAATGTACAAAAATCTGTCAGGATTTGGCAAAGAGATGGCGATATTCGGAGTACTCTTCCAACAGTTCACCGTGGGTACAGATATCCCGAATTTTCCCCTGATCCAGCCAGATGATTTTGTCTGCCTGTTTTGCTGTGGCTTCCCGGTGTGTAGTGACCAGCACTGCCCGGTTAGTGGAATCCTCTCGGAGCCGTTGCCATAAAATACCTTCAGTTTTTGCATCCAGTGCAGAAGTAATATCATCCATGATTAAAATTTTGGGTTCATGTACCAGGGCCCGGGCCAGAGCCACCCGGGCTTTTTGACCGCCTGAGAGTCCCACACCACCCTGCTGTAAGACTGTATCCAGTGTGAATTCCATATCAGCAGCTGCCAATTTCAGGGCTTTCAAAACGGCGGATTCATCCAAATCACGTCCCATCAGGATATTTTCCCGAACACTTCCGGTAAAGAGGACCACTTCCTGGGGGACATATCCGATGAGGTTTGCCAGTGCTTCCCGTTCCATGTGACGGGGAGGTATATCTCCCAGGTGTACATTTCCGGTG
Organism: Fidelibacterota bacterium 46_43; assembly: GCA_001509335.1. Lineage (GTDB taxonomy): Bacteria > Fidelibacterota > Fidelibacteria > Fidelibacterales > Fidelibacteraceae > Fidelibacter. The sequence goes on along the minus strand of LGGY01000012.1, from coordinate 7,453 downwards.
GTGGAAGGATAAATACCCGTCGCCAGATTCAGCAGGGTTGTTTTGCCGCAACCTACCGGACCAGTTACAGCTGCGATTTCTCCGGGCTGAATAGTGAAAGAAATATCCTGAAAAATGGGTTCCCGGCTGTCCGGAAATGTGAATGAAGCTTCTTGGATTGAAATGGAAGGAGTCAATTTCCTGGGCCTGTCATGACCGTATTCTGCATCGGGGAATTTTTCCAGTTGTTCCAGCCGGGAGATAGAAGCTTCTACCATTTTCGTGGATACAAAAAACCAGCTGATGGTCCAGATCGTTTCAGTCATACCAGACAGATAGGCCACAAAGGCGTAGAATTCGCCCAGACTCATGCGCCCCTGCTGAACGAAATATCCTCCCACAAAAAGTACGATCACGAGTCCCACCTGATTGACCATGGCTCCCAGGCTTTCCAGAAAAGAACGGATCAAAACCACCTTCTCCTCTGCGCGGACCCGCTCTTTCATCACACGTCGAAAAATTTTTCCCTGGGCTTTTTCTGCCACATATCCCACCACGATCCGGATACCGGAAAAGGCGGATTCCAAAACATCAACGGTTTCACTGGTTTTTTTCTGCCTCAGACTGTATGCCCGTTGCTGGATATGTTCTGTTTTGGCAATAACCCAGATGATGACAGGCAGGGGTGCCACGGCGATCAGAGTTAGCCGCCAGTTCAGGGAAAGCATGAGGGCGATACTGAATCCCAGGGTGAGAAAGGCCTCTACCGGCCGGAGAATTCCCGAAGCGGCATACCAGGCGATTTTCAAATCTCCGTCGATATCATCTGTCAGCCGGGTTGTCAAATCACCGGTCCGGTGCCGGGCAAAAAAGGTATAATCCTTATTCATGATTTCATGGAAATAATTCAGGCGGATATCCATGCCAATGCCCATATTCATAAAATAACGTGTGGCAGGAAGCAGCCATTGAGTGATTTCGCGGACAAGTCCCACACCGAGAATGATCCATACCCAGGTGAGGATATTGTCGTAGTGGATATCCCGGGTCAGGTGATCGATCACAAATTTGAAAATATAGGGATAAACTGTTTTGGTGGCGATGGCCAGGGTGGTAATCAGCAGGAGGATGCCCATGCCTTTGCGTCGGAGTTTCCAAAAGGGGAGGAACCATCGGAAGACGTGTTTCATGCCACACCCTCCCGTTGTTTCATGATCATGTCATAGTAAAATCCTTCTTTCATCATCAATTCATCGTGATTGCCCATCTCCATAATTTTGCCGTCCCGGATGAAGAGGATGATATCGCAATGTCGGATGGTGGACAGGCGATGGGCCACAATGAAACTTGTCCGTTCTTTGATGAGAGTGTTGATGGCATGCTGGATTTTTTGTTCGGTCCCGGGATCCACAGAGGATGTTGCCTCATCCAGAATGAGGATGGAAGGATTCACGGTAAGGGCCCGTGCCACAGCCAAAAGTTGCCGTTGTCCGTAAGAAAGATCCTTTCCACCTTCAGACAGGTTGTCATGGATGGAAATTCCGCGTTGAAAAAGCACGGAATCGATGCGGCTTACCTGAATGGCATGGTGGATCTGATCTTCGGGGATATCCTTCCGGAAAGCCATGAGATTTTCTTTCACGGAAGCAGGGAAAAGGTAAAGATCCTGGAGAACCAGACCGAAATGACGCCGTAAATCCTGTACGGCAAAGCGCCGGATATCTGTCCCGTTGATACAAATAACCCCCTCGTCCGGATCCCTGAAACGGCATAATAGACTTAAAATCGTTGTTTTTCCGCCGCCGGTTGGACCTACGATGGCGACAGACTGGCCGGCACGGACGTTGAAGGAAATATTTTTCAGGACCGGTTTATCCGGTTCGTAACTATAGGACACATTTTTGAACTCAATCCGGCGGATTTCATCGGGAAAGGGGATGGGATCCGGCACATCGGGGATGACCGGTTTCATTTCAAGCGTGGTGAAAATGCGGTCTGCAGCACCCCCTGCCCGCTGAATTTCTCCCAGTTGTTCGCTCAGCATGATAATCGGCCAGTAAATCTGGGCAATGTACTGGGAAAAGAGAATCAGGGCCCCGATAGTCATGGTTCCGGCACTGATCCATTTGGATCCCAAAATCAACACAACCATGGTTACCAGGACTTCCATAAAGGCGAGCCCCCGGAAGATGCCGTATTCCACATAGGCTATTTTTGCCGCAAAACGCCGGTAGGATTCATTCTCTTTTTCCAGTCGACGGGCAGCCCAGTATTTCCGGTTGAAAATCTGGAGAATGGATACCGATTTGAGAAATTCTGCCACAATTCCGCTGATTGTGGCATAACGGGCTCGTTCCTCACGGAAAAACGGCCGAAGATATTTAAACAGAAAATATGTCCCGGTGATTACCACCGGCAGTATTGCCGCAACAATCAGAAAAAGCCGGTAATCTACAATAAGCAGCATGACCATGGCACCGACAAGCATTCCAGCCGCCATGAGGACCCGTTGCATCATGGTGGACGTCAGGGAAATGAGACGCTGGGCATCGGATTCAATCCGGCTGACCAGCTTGCCAACTGGATATTTTTCCAGATAGGGGAGTCCAAGGGTCATTAAATGGTCAAAAAGCTTGATTTTGATATCACTGACCGCACGGATACCGGCTAATTGCAGGAGCCAGGAGGAAAAAAAACCGACTATGGCGGAGAAAACCATGGTGCCCAAATAGAGGAGGGCACCGTTACGAACCGGCCTGTAGCTATCGGATGGAATGGCTTTATCCACGATGTACATGAGAATGCGGGGCTGAAGGAGAATAAGAAACACACCGGTTAATGCCAGAAAAAATGCCCCGATAAAAATTTTCCGGTAAGGGCGGATAAATGGATACATTTTTTTAAAAATATTACTGGCCGAGGGGGTGTAGTTCCCCTCATCTTCAAATGAATCGTCCTCATTCCACCACATGATTCGTCTCTCTTTAAAACATTAAAATTACGATGATTTGAAGGAGAGATGAAAAGAATTATGAATGATGAACGATGAATGAATGTGTAATTAAACTCATAACTCAGGGGCAGGGCACCTGCTGCAACTCTCAACGATTAATTCCAATTCGGAAGCAGTAGAACTGCTCTGTGTAACCCAAAACTTAAAACTCCAGCACACGACTCTCCACTCTCAACTTTCCACTCATTCGCTTATATTATGATATTGGGAAAAGGATGCTCTATGACGAAAACACGATGCGAAAAAATGATTCTGCCATATGGCAAAGATGAAATTTTGATCCGTATTGACCGGCCGGACCGGGAATCGGATGTGGTTGTGGTACTGGGACACGGGTACTACAATGATATGGAAGATGATTTGTTACAGTATCTGGCACAAAAACTGCCTGAAGAAGGACTTTTGGTGGTTCGGTTCAATTATCCCTTTGCCCATAAGCGGTGGAAAGGATTCCCTCATGCCTCAAAATGGGTCCCTTTATACCTGAAGGTATTGCAAAGCATTCAGGATGAACCCTACATTCCTGAAAATTCCTATTATTTTACCGGTGGAAAATCCCTCAGTGCCCTGGTTTCGGCATCTTTACCGGATCATCAGGATACAGGAAAGATATTTCTCGGAGCACCCCTGGAATTCCGGAAAGGTTTACTTCGATGGTCTGTCAATCCTGACCCCTTTTTAAACCAATCTGTTCCCATGCTTTTTGTCCAGGGTAGTGAAGACCCCTTTGCACCCCGGCGGAAGGTGGAACTTCTTATGGGTAAACTGAATCCCCGGGGACATCTTCTTCTGATTCCCGGTGCAAACCACTCCCTGAAAATCCAAAATCATCAAAACCGGTCACAAAAAGAAGTGTATCAGGAAATTTCAGATATTATCTTATGGTTTGTCAGCGAATCTCTCAGGGAAAAACTGAAGAAAAACTAAAATCCGGGGAAAACGCAGAAAAAACGTCAAATCATCAATAGATGTAAAATATTAAAAAAATATCAAAAGACATATTCCCAGGTTGCTTATAAATCATAAAATCGTCATATTTGCATAATAGAAACAGACAGGAAAAAGAGGGGTTCACATGGAATATTGGATTACATTTGCAGCACTCATCGCCATACTGGTTCTTGTGTGGCTGATCGAGTACCGGTACCGCCGGCCGGATCAAATTGTATTACGGGAACGGAAGGGAGTCGTTGAAGAAAATAAAAAGCGCTGGTATCCCCGGCATACATCCCTGGCTCTTCCGGGAAATGTGTATGCCGTACAGTCACAGGTGGATACGGAAGCCCGGGGAAAACTGGGAGTCCGGGTTGTGATGGATCTGGCCGTGGCACCCTCGAGAAATCATTTGCATGCACTGGTCCGGGCCGGGGGATGGTCATCGGATGTGGTGGTTCATGCCACCCGGGAACTGGAACGGCGGACCCATGCCCTGATCCGGGAGTTTGTAGAGCAGAAAGATATCGATGTCCTTGATCCGGAAATCCTTAAAAAGCAGCTGACAAAACAGGTTTCAGAAATGGCTCTTCTTCTGGGTTTGGAGCTGGACATCCTGCATATACAGAGTATAGAGCCGCTGGACAAGCGGATTACGGAAGCCATGCAACGGCGTGAGGCAGACCGTATTTTGGAAGAGACGGAAAAAGCCAGTCAACAAGCCCGGGTCACAGCAGAAATAGCCCGCATTAAAGCAGATACGGAAATTGCAGACCGGGAACATTCTCTTCGCTTGAAAAAACTGGAACTTTTAGAAAAGGAACAGGCCCGTGAAGCAGCTCTGGCGGAAGCAAGAGTCCGGGAAGAGCAAAAACGCCGACTTATGCAGATAGAAACTGAGAGCCGCGAGATGGAACTGTTGAAATCCCATCCCGAAATGATTCTTCTTTCACCGCAACTGGCACAGCTTGCAGAGTCTTCCCAACAGTTGAGAAATGCCCGGACGGTTGTCAATCTTCAGGGGAATGATGGTTCTGCTGTTGGATTTATTCAGGAACTGCTGCAGGATGTGCTGAAACGGTTACAAAAGAGTGAAACAAAAGAATCCTGACACTTAGATGTCTGATACCCAATCACATATTCCGCGACTTAACCCCTTACGGGTGGCCCGGATTTCTGAAATCAGCGAACTTACCTCCGGTGCAGGTGTTTCCGATGTCCGCCGGGTGAGTTTCCACATTGGAAATCCGGTCCAGGATGTCCGACTGGAAGGAAAAACACTGGCCCTCCTTGCCGGAGATGAAAATCCCGGTGAACATCCCCTGTGGCCCCTGATTGTGAAAGCGACATCATCCAGTATTCCCTATGCACCCCGGGGGGGATACCGGAGTCATGATATACCCGAACTGGTCCGGATCATTCATGACCATTTGCTGAATACAGAACGGGAGGGACTTGAATACCATGTGGGTGAAAACGGTGATCCCCGGGAAATCATTTTTTGTTCCGGCGGGCATTTTGAAACACTCCGGGTCTTTCTCCGGGTTCTGAACACCTCTCTTGAAGCCCCAACATCCCGGATACTCGGTATCGGGACAGATTTATCTCTCATTGCATCCGATTATGAGCGGCTCCGTTTTGTAGCTTTACCGGAAAATCTCCAAGCTCTCTTTTCCGGGGATAGATCCCCCATCTTTTTCATCATTGGACGTTATCTGTCTGAAAATGAACGGAAACTGTATCGTCAGATAGCCCTTGATTATCCCGCCATGTTTGTGGAGATGAATGATGCCCCCAATCACCTTTCACTGGCACGGGAGGCAGGGCTCCGGGATCACGTCATCCGCTTCCTGAGTCCGGCACTTTTTGATCCGCGCCTTGCCTTTCTACCTGTCGTGACCGTCTTGGGGAACAGCAGCTATCTGCAACAAATAGAAACCCTCCATTTCGAATTGAAGGGCACACCCTCTGCAGCGGAAATTTGTACTTTGGAAGCTTTTTTAACCGGCGAAACAGAATTAAATCCAGATCCGGATCTGCAGCAGGGATTGGATCAGAGTCAGCCTCCAGAAAATACTCTTTTGAAATCCTTCTGGGAAAGGACCTGTCAAAGCACAGACCGCATCCTGGGGGGATCTCCCCTTGCGAAACGCCATTCGCTAAAGGATCCTCTTATATCCATGAACCGAACAGAGCTTTTGGACTTCTATGCCAACCTAAGCCGGCAACCGGATAAAATCCATGACCTGGAACTTTCATTTCTGGCGACTTTTCTCCGTTCCTACCCCTTTTACAGGCAACAGGAGTGTTGTGTTGTCAGTGGATCGGCACGGACTGCCCTGGCTATCCTTGGACAACACAGCGGGATTCAGGATGTGATTATTTCGGATATGAGCTGGAATTATGAGCATGCTTTTCCTCGCTGCCGGACTATTCCCCCTTTGCCCGATCTACGTCCCGATGTTACCGGCATTTTGAATACAGTCGATGCCTGTTTGCGCCGGGATCCGTCCTGGCGTGATAAAGGGGCGGTGGTAGTGAATACACCACATAATGCCACAGGATTGGTATGGAAAGGGGAGACCCTGGATTTTCTGATCCGAGAGTTAGCTATCCGCCATATCCGGATTATTGATGATTTATCGTATTATGGGCTTGCTCCTTCCAACCATTTTAGGCCTGAACCTTCCATCCGCCAGCGGGCTTTAAAACTCCGGGAACAGGGTATTATCGCCGATGAGGCACCCGATCTTATTTTTACCATTCACTCTCTATCCAAAACGGACTGTCTGGCCGGAGCCCGCCTGGCTGTAGCCCATCTTCCTCATCCCAAAATCCGCGAACGTTTTCAGGCCGTGAATCAAAAAATCCACCCCAATCCCACAGCTTTGTTAATCGGGCTTCTTTTCTATAAAAATCCTCTTTCCCGGTTGGATGAATCCCGAAGACTAAGAAACAGAATTCTGAACGAGCGGATGAAGGCCTTGGAGCAGGCTCAGAAGGAGCTGCCGGCATATCGGAACAGGCAGCATATCATCATTCACAGACCGGAAGGGGCCATGTATCCCCGGCTTGAAATCAAAGATTTGCCACCAGGTGTCTCTATTGACCTGTTGGCAACGGAACTGGCCAATCAGGGGATTGGTCTGATCCCCTTAACGGCTTTTGCCCGCACATCTCTTGGATATATAGCTGCCTGCAAAAGTTTCAGGCTCTCCCTGGGAGGCAAAGATTCCGCTGAAGATCTGCAGTTTAAAACCCGCCGGATGTTGATAGATTTGAACCGGATCATCCAAATCAAAGCCGCATCGGTACGTCGGGTGAATTTACCCCCGGCCACATTGCGGGAACCATCCCTTGACACTTTCAGGCCTCAATGGGAATCTGTCTGCCGGGACATTTTCAGGTTTGCTCTTGAAAACGGGATGAACCGTGTCCGGAAACGGAACCTTCCCCTGGATGGCCCTTCTGGTTTAAAAACATTTTTAAATGAACGGATTGAGACGTTTACACAGCAGTTTCAGGATA
>LGGY01000248.1 GCA_001509335.1 Fidelibacterota bacterium 46_43 | reverse complement strand
GTCCATAACAGATTTATTTAAAATGCCCTCCCGTTCAACCTGTTTTTCAAAAAATCCTTTGACAGCAGCATTGACCATTGTTTTGGATGCCTTCCGGTCTGTCCAGTCATCTGCCATAACCCCGTAATCAATTGACGAAGCCCCGCTTTCAAATGCCATGGCCGGAACCCAGCCGGATGTCTGGTCTGATGTACTTACCCGGATCCATAGTTCCCCGTTTTCCAGGACAGAAACATCGTCGCCTTTATTTAAAACTGTCACAACGGGGAAAAAAGCACCGGCACCTTCCCGGAGTGAAACGTTGCTTCGCTGAATGGTTTCAGCAGACAATCCGGATAAACATCCCCACATTAACATCAAAACAAGACTTTTTTTCATAATCCCCTCTACTTAGTTTTAAATGTAAACACACCGGATTCATCCACCAGGTCCGGATTTTTCTTCAAAAGCGAGCACCGGACTACAAAGGCTGCCGAGGGTTTATCTTCAGGGTTCAGATGGAGAATTTCCTGAAAAGCGGTCATGGCTTTTCGCCAATCGCGTTTCCGATACCACCGCATTGCTTCAGCAAACATGCTTTCAATCTCAAGCTCCTCTGGTGAAAGGTCACCTTTCCGCCCCACCAGCGTAAAGATCCGGATAGGTTGGTTTTTCCCTTTGACCCGGATGTAATCCAGTTCTCTAAAAATATAATCATCTTTTACAAATTGCCATGTGAACTCACTCATAATGTTGGTAGTCCCGTAGGATTTATTGACCCCTTCCAGTCGGGCAGACAAATTCACCGTATCTCCTACGGCCGTATAATCCATCCGCCGGGCACTTCCCAGATTCCCGACCACCATGGGGCCGCTGCTGATGCCGATCCGCGTCAGAATGTGTCCGGACGGCAAAGGAATCAGGTCGTTGACTTTTTTCTCCCGAAATTTCAAAATCACCTCACAGGCGGCTTTGGCATGATCGGAACGGGGAATGGGTGCCCCGAAAATGGTCATGATCCCGTCACCAGTGTATTTATCCAGGAGTCCCCCAAAATCCAAAACAATGGAAGAGATGGTTTCAAAATAGCTATTCAACACCCGGATCACATCTTTGGGGGATTTTTGTTCCGAATAAGTGGTAAAACCCTGCAAATCGGTAAAAAGGACTGTTCCGGTGACTTCCGACCCTTCCAGATCGACCCGTTCGGGATTTTCCATCAATAGGTTGATGACATCAGAGCTGAGGTATCGGGAAAAGAGGGAACGGATTTGCCGTTTAGCCCGGCCTTCCGTAAGGGTCCGGTACATGGCGGAGGATCCGGTTGTCAGCAGAATACCCAAAACAGGAAAAAGAAGGTCGGTTTCCATCCTCGAAAATTTAAAAAGCCCCAGAGACAAGAGAATAAACAAGAATGCACCGGTAAAAGCCAGAAGCACTGATACCCCGAATTTCCGGTTGAGGATAATATGAGCCAGAAAGAGTAAAAAGAGAAGTGTCAGGCTTTTAATCCAAAAGTCAGGGAAGGATTTCAGTACATCTCCTTCTGTGAGATTCTGCCAGATCGTCAGGTGAATTTCACCACCGGGATAGGGCTGGGTGGAAGTAAAGGGTGTGGGTTTTAAATCAAACAATCCCCCTGCAGAAGCACAAATCATAATCTTTTTATTGGTATAGTCCCTGGGGGGAATTATGGGCTCCGCCCCGGTTTGTGCACGGATAGCAGAGAGAAAAACGGCGTGGAAAGAGTCGTAGCGGTACACCCCCGATTCACCACCTGGACCATACCAGAAAATTGGGAATTCACCTCGTACTGAAAGGGGAATGGTTGTTTTCTGTGTGATTAAGCGGTTTTTTCCTGCATCGTAAGACAAAATCGAATCCCCTGAGGATTCCAGATAAGCCGCCAGTCCCAGCTGTGGATAGATGTCCTGACCCACGCGTATCAAGAGAGGTAAACGGCGGCAAATCCCATCCGAATCCGTAATAAAATGGGTTGTGCCTATACGCTCGAGTCCCCGGGCCAAAACAGGGATGGGAAAACGGATTCCGCTATATTTTGCAGGGTGAAGATCTTCGGATCCCGTAAAATGTAAGGGTTGGGACCCTTCAAAGGTCCCCCTTCGATAGAGAGAATCAGTCAGCATGGCTCCCATAACCACATGGGGGAAGGAAGCGATGGCTTCTCCAAAATCCCGGTCTGACGCTTCGGCGGAGAGTTCAATCCGCTGTTGATCCGGTTCGGAAAAATGCATATCAAAAACAACCGTGTTAGCACCGGCCTGACGAAGATAATTCAATACAATTCCATAAAACTGTCTTGGCCATGGCCAGGTGATATTATAACGATCTGCAAAGTAACTGATGGAGGCATCATCGATGGCTATCACCAGAAAAGAAGTATCAGGGGCTTCTTTTTCGGTCGTGAAATGCCATTTAAAATCTGTTACGGCATACCGCATCCCCTTGTAAATATCCGTAAGACTGAATAAAACCATAAGGACAAAAACCGTCAGGGCAATCACAAGGGTGGACCCTATTGTTTTATTATTCTGATTGTTCATAACCGGACGGTCCTTCCTCAGTGGGAATATCCCCTTGGAATGTGTGAAGATGGGGGGGCATTCCGGCGTAATCATTGCAAAATAATGACACCAAAATCATCAACTCCCCGGTTTGGGTGTTCACATGATTCTTCACTGTGATAATTTGCTTCAACG
>LGGY01000247.1 GCA_001509335.1 Fidelibacterota bacterium 46_43 | reverse complement strand
GATAAACCCATGACAAAGCGCGTGCTGACCTACCACGACCTGCCCACACCGGACTTCCAGACCTTTGAACGCGTGGACGAACCCCTGGACGAAAAGATGCATTTCCCCTTGTTTGTCAAACCCAGCCGCGAGGGCACAGGGATGGGCGTTTCTGCCCAATCCATTGTGAAAAATGAAGCTGAATTGCGTGAGCAGGTGAGCCTCATTATGGAGCGCTATCAGCAGGCAGCATTGGTGGAGACTTTTATTGAAGGCCGCGAGGTTACGGTTGGGATGGTGGGCAACCTGGTCGGACCGGTCGCCCGGCGCTTACCTCATGATGAAGATTTGCCGCGCATTCAAGCCGGCTTGCGCTTTTTTCCACCCATGGAGGTGGATTTATCCCCATACCTTGAAACGGATGCGGTTTATGCCAACCGTTTGAAGGTTGCCCTGGCGGATCAACTCACTTATTTATGCCCGGCACCTTTGGATGATGATATGGTGGATGAGCTGAACTGGCTGGCAGCAGCGGTATTCCGGGTTACCGGTGCCCTGGATGTTGCCCGCGTTGACTTTCGTTTGAATGCAAACGAGGATTGGAAACCCTACATCCTTGAGATCAATCCTTTGCCAGGTTTGTCCCCGGGGATATCAGACATTGTGATCGAGGCAGCCGCCGAAGGTGTGGGTCATACTGAACTGGTCAATATGATATTAGAAACCACCTTGCGGCGTTACAGGATGATTGATTAAGTCGTGATATCTAACATAAACAATCGCGATCCAATGAGTGCGGTCAAGTCCGACTTGGATGATTTATTATGTTGACATCAGGGTAACAATTCAGTAGCATTGTCCATGTTAGTGCCATTAAAAAAATTGGGAGTTACTCATGGAGAAATTTGAGATACCGGAGTCGATGCTGGGCGAGGTAATTGCCAGTAAAGAACGTATTCAATCGACAGTAAAAAGAGTAGCCAAGGAAATTTATTACAGTATTGATTATGTTGGGCAAAAGCCCATTTTTCTTTGCTTGAGAGAAGGTGCGGTACCCTTTCACCGTGATCTGGCTCGTGAACTACAAAACCTTTCCTTCCCGTTTGAAAATGCCTGGTTGAAAACACATCATCATTACTCTGGCGTAAATGGTACCGGTGATGTCAAGGTTTTCCCTTATGAAGGCCCTGATCTTGAAGAAAGATTGGTGGTCATTGTGGAAGATATCATCGATTCATCTGAAACAATTATCAAAGTTTGCGATTTTCTCGATGAGCAGCAAGTCTCACAAAGGAATATTTGCACCTTTTTGTTTAAAGAACGACCGGAAAATGTCGAGTGGAGAAATACGGGCCTCAATGGTTATAAGCATTTGCCCGAAGTGCGGCATATGGGTTTATTTATTGAGCCTCTGTTTGTTGTGGGCTATGGATTGGATTACCGTCAGTTTGGGCGCAGCGGTGATGAGATCCGAGTATTAACGCCTGAAGGCCAGGTCTGGGTGGACGACCAAATTAAACGAGGTTCAGGTTAATCCGCAATCGTTGAGATTTATATATACGATTTCAATCTCTTTACCAGGGCTTCGTTGATTGCCGGCAAGTCGTCGTTTTTACTGATGATGCTGGACCATTGTTTGCCGGTGTTGACCAGTGTGACTTCAACACCTGTAAGTCTTTCAATCTCGTTGATCAGTTTCTTGACCTTTGAAGTCAGTTGAGACCATTGGGTAGCATCTTTGACATCAGGATCAAAATGCTCTGCAAATGTGAGCGCAATTTTATTGGCACCATTTAACATGATAATGCGTTTTAGCAGCGAATAATCGATCCCTTTTGCTTTTCTTCTGATTTGACGCTGACCTGTCTCCGGATCAATAATCGAACTATATTCAGTAATTCCTAAGGCTTGCATTTCATCCACAGTGAATTCTTCCACATCTCCCATTGGACCCGTGCCTTCGCGGGTGGGGAGGGCTTTGACGCAAGCAATCACATCATTGACGGACCGCCAATTTAAACCGACGCCTGCAATGCCAGAAGGTGCGGTGACATCGACAGAGGTGACATTGGGATATTCTCCATGGTACCGCGAGAGGAAAGTGCCCTGGGTGTTTTCAATGTTGATGGTGCCTTTTTTGGCCAGCTGGTTCGCCAGTTCAGGGACATCATCAAGGTAGGGTTGGAGGGATTCGATTTCTTGAGCCAGTGGTGCAATTCGCAAAGCAGCATGGGACATCGCAATCCCTGTACCGCTTTTTGTGCTGCCGATGGCATTCATGTTTGAGCTGTCAATCTCTTCTTGAATGTTTTCTGGCGTGATAATTGGGCATTTAGGGTCGACACGCACCTTTTCAGGTGAAAGACGGAACTGCTTTACTTCAGCTAAGAATTTCTCAACATTGACTGCTGTTCCCGGTCCGAGACCGATCAGGCATTCCTCAAAAATAAACCCTAAGGGCAATTGGTTGGTTTTAATGTAATGATCTTCAATGAACAGTCCATGTTCAGGGTTCGTGCCGCCGCAACCTCTGAACACGCCCAACGCATGATTCCTGAAAGTTTGCCAAGCGCTGATTAAGCCTTTGCCTTCATCCCCCCAAAAGCCACCCACAACAATGTTAGCGCCCATGTTTTTTCCTCCGATGTAATCTTATAGATGACGGATTGGTCATATTGGCTCAATTATAGCATGCTCAACTTTATATCAGCTATTGGAGAT
>LGGY01000108.1 GCA_001509335.1 Fidelibacterota bacterium 46_43 | reverse complement strand
AGGAGTACAGGAGCAATCATCACCCATTCTGCCTGATGAATATTTTCCATCAGGGTTATGAGATTCAGAAAATAGTGACCCAAAGGAGTTTGCCTCAGGGGGATGCGTGTGGAAAAGGAGACGGGAATATGATATTCGCCGGCAATGCGCCGGATCAGGGGTTCATATTCGGATGGATTGGACACGGCAATGTGGCAGGATTGAAAGTAAGCAGGTTGACGGGCAATAATGTCCCGGAAGACCGTCCGGACTTCATCTTCGGAGCGGTTGCATACGACGACCTGATGGTCCCGGCACTCAAATTCATCCAATTTTTTCCATGTGTGAGCATCAGGAATATGGCTGGAACCGGGCATTCTGAACCGCCGGGCATCCCGGGCGATAGATGCCATTAGTTGATGACGCACAGGAGATGGCTGATACCATCCTGTAAGGTATACATCCATGCCCTTAAAAGGATGATTCTCTTTCAAATGATGCAGAATATCCCCGTCGGTTGTCAGATTCCGCTCCCGGATTGCCTGAAAGGCCGATCCAATCAGGGATTCACTCATGGCATCGCCTGTCAGTTCATACAGTTCCGCCTGGCTTAAGGCTTCAGACAGCTTCCGGGCAGTCCCGGGCATGGGGGATATTTCCTGCTGTTTTTTCAGGATCTGCCGGCATAAAAGCATCCTAACTCCCGGATCAAGTCCTTTACCGGGGACATCCTGAATACGCTGAAGATCCTGCCAGGAAAGGATGGAGATATCCGGTGAGGCTTTTTTCCTCCAGATAAGGTTTTTCCGGATTTCTTCAGCTTCCGTTTTTGTTGTACACAAAACCACCGTGGGGTGTCCATCCAGGAATTTTACCAAATCTTCCATGACAGCAGTATCGGCTATCCCTTTTTCAGGTGCAGGCCAAAGGGGACTTCCATCGGGATTAAGATAATGTAACACTGCCGGTTCCCGCTGAATTGTTTCCACATGATTTTGTGACACAAACCAGATCAGCCCCCTTGCCTGAATACCAAAGGCCTGATACAACATCTCGTGATACAGCTGCATTTGCACCCTGTATTGAGACAGTCCATTTAGATTCCGGTCTGTTTTATAATCCAGAATCGTCCATGAATCCCCTGTCCGGTAGAGCAGATCCACCACGCCCCGGATGATAAACCGTGCTTTTTCTGATTCATAAGCAGCTGAAACCGGCAATTCAAAAAAAGCATCTCCAGTTTGAATTTTGACAAGTTCGTGAAAAAGAGGATGGGATGTCAGTCCGGACACATCATCCTTTAGTTGCTGCATGGCTTTCCCGGGGGTAAGTGCGGGAAAATCAATGATATTATCTTTGAGCCATGTTTCTGCTGAAGAAAGATCATGCCACCACTGTTCTTCCATGACTTTATGGAAAAATATTCCGTACTGACGACGTATTTCTGAATCGTCACCTGATGCTTCTCTGCTGCCATTCCCTGCGCTTATCCTTTCCATAATATCATGTGGCGTGAGGATGAAAAGGGGTTTCCGGTGCTCTTTGTCAACGGGTGGCAAAACCCAGGCTTTTTTATCGATTTTTAGAGCCGGGAGATCCGCCAGTGCATCCTCCCAGGTGCGGTTTAAAAGGCTCACACCTGTTATAGGATCATGGACATTGATCCAGTCCGGACTTTCAGGATCTGAGGGCATATCCGCCAGCAGTCCCTGGGCTATATAGCGTTGCCAGGGCGTTTGTTGGGAAGGTTTACGTTTTGAATCGGTAAATTCGGCCAGAAAAGCCACCTGGAACTTAGCCCGGGTGACAGCCACATAAAACACGCGAAGTTCTTCCGCCTCTTCCTGGGCCTTTTGTCCGTTATGGATTGAACGCACAACGCCGGAACGGAGATTTTCATCATCCTCGTCAAAAATATTTATGGCAACATCCGTCATCTCATCCCTGACGGCATGGGTTACATGGATTTTATCATTTTTCCCTTTCCGGTTCATATCCCCAAGGATAACCAGGGGAAATTCGAGTCCCTTCGCTTTATGAATAGTCATAAGACACACACGGGCATCTCCGCCGGGGCCTGCCTCTTCCCGGCTGCTTTGACGGTCTCTCTGGGAGATAAACCAGGCCAGGGATTCCCGGAGGGACATTCCATTGAGCATGAGTCCACGCAACAGATGAATGGCCAGATCCAGATTAGCCAGACAGCGATCTCCTTCTTCATCGCTGTAAAAAGCCAGTTCCCGATCCTGTTCCGCAAGGATATCCTCCAAAAGGTCCGGCAGAAAGAGGGTTCTGCTGCGATCCAGCCAGCTTTGCAGGATCTTTTTAACGTGTTGGAAAGATGTGTGTTTTTGGATAAAAGACCAAATTGATTCCTGATCGGCTCTGTTCCGGAATTCATCCACCTCCGGATCGGTGAGCATAAGCCAGGGACTTCGTCCAAGGGCTGTCAGGGCCAAATCATCGTGGGGATTGGCAAAAAAGGACAAAAGGTAGCAAAAATCAAAGATTTCCTGACGTTGAAAGAAACTGTTTCCGGCGACGATTTCCAGGGGGATATTGAAGCGTTTGAAAATGGCGGCAAAGGCACCCACGCGGGTAAAAGACCTTAGGAGGATGCCCAGCACCGGGCCTTCCGAATCACACCCTGCTTTCATCAGCCTTTTGTCCATGTTTTTATCATCCCACCAAGCCAGCATTTCCCGGGCCGTAAGGGCGGCATTGAGGGCACA
>LGGY01000107.1 GCA_001509335.1 Fidelibacterota bacterium 46_43 | reverse complement strand
TTACAGCTCATTGCCCATCACATTGGACATAAAAACGGTTTTATTTATCGGGGGTAGAGAGGCCAAAAAGATTGGAGCAGCCATCCTCAATAAAGAATTCCCGGACAGTTTAATTTGGCACCCTCTGTATCATACACCGGATCTGGAGGAGAATCTCTTTGCCTGCATTCTGGATATCCTGAGGGATCATCCTACAATCCGCTCCGGGCATGTCCATAAAGCTGAGGTGGAAGATATAAATTTTTAAATTATTATGATTTTATAAATTATTGGGAATCATTAGTCTCTTATGTGTAAATTTGCCTGAACGATTCAACAGGAAAGTGCCCACCCCATGATTGTACAGCTGATCTACAATGCCGCTTTATTGATTGCTTTATCTTCGCTTTACGGTGTGATTGTTCATTATCGCCGGGATGGGTCCATTGGAAATAAACTGTTAACGGGATTGTTATTTGGTATCATATCCGTAGCCGGGATGAATCTGACAGTTCATTTACAGCCGGGTATATTCTATGATGGCCGGTCCATTGTGCTCGTTCTGGCCGGATTGTTTGGAGGGGGATATGCTTCCCTGGTATCTGTCGTAATATCTGCGGCATACCGGGTTATGGCGGGTGGTGCAGGCACTATTGCGGGAATTGCCACCATCATCAGTAGTGCCGGTACCGGATTGATATTTCGCAGATTATGGCATAATGAGCCTTATAAAATGGGTCCATGGGCCTTACTGGGAGTGGGAGTTGCGGCTCATATCCTGATGCTGGCCAGTCAACTGCTTTTACCCTGGGAGGTCGCTTTGAATACCATTTCCCACATCTGGAAACCGGTGATGGCGGTTTTTCCCGTGGCAACTCTGTTGATGGGACTTTTACTGGGGAACGAAGAGCGACGGGTAGCGATGGAGAAGCGCCTAAGGGAGAGTGAAGCATCTCTCCATATTGCTCAGGAAATTGCCCGCATGGGAAGCTGGGAATATGATTTGAAAAGGGATAAGGCGGTCTGGTCCGAAAATACTCCCCTGGTTTTTGGCTTATCGAGACAATCTGAGCCGGTAAAATATAAGGATTTTATTCATGCTGTTCATCCTGAGGACAAACACCTGATTATGTCGACGGTTGAAAATATAAAAATGAAGAAATCCCCTGTCGAAGTTGAACTGAGGATTGTGGATTTCAATCAAAACCTCCACTATGTCCATAATAAACTGATTCCGGTCCTTGAAAACGGCGAAGTGGTTACTATCAAGGGGGTCAGTATAGATGTTACGGATCATAAAACAGCAGATATTCGTCTTAAAAACAATCTCAAAGAAAAAGAAATCCTCCTGAAAGAAATTCACCATCGGGTGAAGAATAACCTGAATGTCATTATCAGCTTGTTGAATATGCAACAACGGTGTATCCGGACAAAAGAAGATGCATTGAAAGCATTTGATGAAATCCGGAACCGGATTTTTTCCATGAGCCTTGTTCACGCAAAACTCTACAAATCTGATGATTTTTCCCGGATAGACATGAAAGATTATATAGAAACCATTATCCGGCATTATCTCGAGGCATCCACCCTGAAAAAACAAATTCAGACCGATATTCAGGTAGATGCTGTTTATCTGGATATTAATAAGGCAATTCCCTGTGGGCTTATCATCAATGAGCTGGTGACCAATATTTTAAAACACGCCTTTCCAAACCGCAATAAAGGTAAAATACACATTCTCTTTCGTGCTCTGGACAAGGCAAAACTGGAATTGGTCATTGGGGATGACGGCATTGGATTGAATCGCGACATCAATATATCAGAGCCCGGCAGTTTGGGTTTGCGTATTGTCCAGCTTTTAATAGATCAGATTCAGGGAAAGCTTGAAATTTTTAATGAGAAGGGAACGGTTTTCAGAATTATCTTTCCCAAGGAATCTTAAATATAACGGAGGTTTTATGGATACAAAAAAAATTCTCACGTTTTTTGCCGGCATTTTTACTGTCACCTTTGTGGTCAGTGTCATTGTGACCTTTTTTTACAGTTGGATAGCCCATGGTACGGCCATGGCCGAGTGGGGGACTTCATTACGACTGGCGGTTATTTTAGGTATTGTCATGACGTGGGTGCATGTCAGGGATATAAAGACAGGCAAATAGAGAAAGATTAGAGGAGTGAGTATAGTGAAAAAACGGACTATCTTGTTTTTATTGTTCCTCATTTATACAGGGTGTCATGTATCATCACAAGATAAGACGCTGATATACAGTCATGGTGCCGTCACACGGACTGATACCAGTCAGAAGCAAATTCACCTGGTTTTTACAGGGGATGAGTATGCCGAGGGTGGACCGGTCATTCGTGAAGTGCTGGACAAACATGGTATCAAAGCTTCTTTTTTTCTGACGGGAAATTTTTACAGAAATCCGGATAATCGTCCTATTATTGAGGGTTTATTGGAGGATGGCCATTACCTTGGAGCCCATTCAGACCGGCACTTATTATATGCCAGCTGGGAAAATCGTGATTCTACGCTGATTAGCCGGGAAGAATTTGAAAGGGATGTGCTGAATAACTACAAGGAAATGTCCCGCTTTGGTATCCAAAAAGAAGAGGCGCCCTACTACCTGCCACCGTATGAGTGGTATAATGAAGAGATCGCCCGGTGGACAAGGGATTTAGGACTGGTGCTTGTCAATTTCAGTCCTGGTACCTATTCCAATGCCGATTATACGATTCCCGGTATGGGAAGCCGCTATCTTTCGTCGGATACAATCTTTTCACGGATTTTGCACTATGAGGAAGAAAAGGGGCTGAACGGATTCATCATGCTCCTCCATATAGGCGTTCATCCCGAACGGCCGGATCCTTTTTACTATGAACTGGATTCCTTGATACAGGTATTAAAAAAACGGGGATACAGCTTCAGCCTTTTGGACCCGGCCATTCCATCCTGAATAATA
>LGGY01000011.1 GCA_001509335.1 Fidelibacterota bacterium 46_43 | reverse complement strand
GGGTCCTCGAGTAAACCATCAACAGATAGGCGTATCGAGGTGCCAATCCACCCAATCTCTTCCCATTTTTCCATCAAGATTCACAGGTAACGGTTATGCTTAGGATGCGGGATTATGCAAATTCATGAAATTCTAATCTCACTATATAGGAAGATGTTTATGCGTTTGTACCCCCGGGGATAAAATAATCCCGAACCCAATCAAATGCAAGAATAAATTATCTTTAATATATTAGAATACCTTGTTTAAAATACGTGAATGTTTCATTGTTAGAAGTCAGAAGATAGTATCTTGATACGACCAAATACATTCTTGGGGACTCAAAGACCTATCTCGATACTTGTACCTCATTCCCCGACACTCTTCTCGTGGTCAATACTGGATTCGAACCAGTACCCTTCCAGGCATGTGTGTCGGGACGCTCTAACCTATACTGTGATTCTTAAAATCTTCCTGTGGGCGATACTGGATTCGAACCAGTGACCTCTGGTATGTGAGACCAGCGCTCTAACCAACTGAGCCAATCGCCCTCACCGGGGGAAAATTTACATATCCCCTCAGCCGGTGACAATCACAATTTTTAAAATGATCCAATCACTTTTTCCGCTGCATCCCGGTGAAGGGTAATACCCAGCATTTTCAACCGGATGTAATCCTCCCTGTAAAACATATATCCAAAATGGTCTCCCGCCCGGCCAGTACTTCCGGAGTCTTTGATCAGGTACCAGTCCCTGCCACCGTGCCTTGTGTATCCCACAATGTGCACTCCGTGATCATCTGTGGTACATCCATTGTAAATCCTGTATTCCCGGGATGCCTGGTCAATTTTTTTTTCCGGGATGTCTACCGGCGCCGTCACGGCTATGTCTCTCTCTTTATGAAAAGAGGGTTCACTTACATCCCCACCAATGGCAACGGTGTATCCCTGCTTTACTGCCGTTTCAATCACCTCCATCCAAACATCCAGGGGTATATTGTAATAAGAGCTGTCCATCCACCAATTGTCCGGGACATCAAAGGCAGTATAGGTATAAAACGGATCTTTCATGGTTGAAATCAAATCCACATAATTCTCCCCGTCGAACTGTAAGAATTCCCGGGCAAACCGTTTAGGGGTCCATGACTCACCTGCAAAGAGAAATTCAGCAGGGGGTTCACCCATTGTATGGTTCAGGATGACTTTTACACCGTCCAAAACCCGCTCAGTGTCCCAGATATCATGAGATTCAATGAAATTTAAATAGCCTATGATTTCATCGTACATCTTTTCATGATCATGGAATTCTCCCGGGGTTCCGGGATAGACAGATTCCGGTACAATGCCGTACCGGTCCATAATCCGAAGACCACTGCCGATCTGGCTCCCCTGGCCCACATAGGAATTCCCCCGTTTTTCCACGAAGCGCCGGACTTTTTCCAGGTATTCATAGTAGACGGTGTGCATTTCAGAGAGTTTTATTTTTTTACCGCTGATCCGATCGATTTCCGATTCCACAAAGGATGTGGCGGCAAAAGCCCAGCAGGTCCCGGTAGCATCCTGATGATTGGGTGAAAAATGAAACCAGGAAGTAAAATCCGATGGCGTGCCGGGAGCTTTGATATCTTCCGTATTCCAACGGAGAACCTTTTTGGTTTCCCGCTTATGCTCCCGGATCTTTTTTTCCTGGACCAGAATCGCCTGGGTCAGGGAATCCTTCTCTGCATTTACATCCTCCCGGATATCCTTTACCTGCTGAAGAATTTGATCCCATTTGGCCGGGACGTATTCAAGCTGTGGCTCCTTTGCATATAAAACAGAAAATCCAAAAAGGCAAAGAATGATAACCCGTTGAATCATGGCAGACTCCTTTTGATTGTCATTGATATAATCGCTTGATTCGTCACAAATTTTTCAATGAAACCAGCCGTCTTTCCCGGATTGGAGGTGATTCGGCAGGCCATCCCAGGGGTGTCACCGTACTAATGTAGTGATGATCCGGTATATTGAGGATTTGTTTTACCTCCGGACGGTCCATGTCGGCGATCCAGCAGGTCCCCACTCCGTAATCCCAGGCGGCAAGCAGCAAATGATATGCGGCAATATCCCCATCCTGTACTGCACGACGGCTGATCCCGGGATCGGCAACAATTGCCAGCGCCATGGGTGCTTTTGCAATAGGTGCCGCAGCGGAGCGGACATTCGCCAGCTTTCGGATTTTATCTTCGGACCGGACGGCCACAAAATAGACAGGCTGGGAATTCCGTGCTGAGGGAGCATACCGGGTGGAATCGAGTATTCGATGCAATATTTCATCAGAGATGGGGTCAGATGTAAAAGACCGGATGCTCCGGCGGGATATGAGCAAATCCGATCCACTACGGTACGGGCTCAGTCTGTGATCAAACCATTGAATTTCAACTGTCCGGTCCTCCGGATCCCGGGCAAAAAAATGATAAATCCCATAGGTCTTATTGAAAACCGGTTCTTTGTCTGCCCGTTCCCTGAGCAGGCTGTATACATAATCCACCTCTTCACGGTTTTCAGTGAATATCGTAATCGTACCCTGAGTATCCACAAAATCCCTCTGACAAAATCCCAGGAGCAGATTCCCCCGTTGAAGAATCCTGCAGTCCGCCTGTTCCAACCAGATTGTCATATCCAGTGTTCGTGTATAAAAAAGGGTCACTTCCGCCAGTTTACGGGTTTTAAAAAAGATGATCCCATTCATTATTGCCTCCTTTTATACACATTGGAGAATGCTTAACCATGATTGGATTTCTTAACATATTGTATTTATCATAACTTAAAGGATAATCAGAATTCAACATCCCGTTTTATCTGGCATTTTATAAACACCTTCCAGCATGGAAGCCAGTTTTTCAGAATACATGGGGTGATCTTTTCTGAAGGAATTTCGTTTAACCTCTCCGGACGAGTGAATAAACTGTGATGGACCGGTCATCATGGCCACGTGGACAATCCGTCCCTTTTCATTCCGGAAGAATGCCAGATCCCCGGGTTCGGCTTCATCAGGTTCAATTGCCTTATGCTTAACCACTTGGATTTGTTTTGATGCATCCCGGGGCATTTGAATTCCCTCAATCCCAAAACAACATTGGATAAGTCCACTGCAATCGGTTCCGTATTCGGTTTTCCCGCCCCACAGGTAGGCTGTCCCCATCATTTCTGAAGCCAGGGCTATAACCCGGGCCCGGACAGTATGAACCGTTTCGAGTTTTTGTCCCCGCACACAGCCCCGGACACCGGAGGGTAAAATGACACAATCGGGTGCATCTTCCGGTATGGGATAGCAGCCACCCATCACCGTTTCACCGATAAATTCCCCGTTATCGTTCATCAGGCGGCCAAAGGGAAAATCCATGACCCGCTGGTCAAGTTCTTGATATCTTTCATATTCTTCATCGGGCATTTCTAGGGTTGAAAAATTCTGCACCCATCCTTCATAATCATCCGGCAGACGGATTTTCAGCCAATCCTCTTTCCTGTCCAGAAGTTCTATTTTTTCCCAGGCCACACCCTGTGTAACCATCTGGGATGAAAAAGACGGACCGTCATAAACATTAGCAAATGTGGTACACACAATACGTATCATAAAAAATCCTCAATCATTAATCGTTATCTGATTTCGTGTCATCGCTGAATGTAAGTTCCAAAACAGCACGCTGAATCCCGAAGGTTTCATTCAAATAGTTACGGATGGCATCTCCCCGGCTCGGATCATACGCCGTATTCAGTACCACTTTTCCCGTAAATTGCAGCCCTTCGTCCTCCCAACAGAGCCTGGCCTGGGAAACAGTATTTATATCCACCTGCTTTTCCAGTCCCTGCACCACTTTGCTGAGTTTTATTCCGGTAGGGACTCCCTGCTGAAGTAATTCAGCCACCGATTTGAATACATCCCAGATGGCCAGAACATAGAGGAGAGTCATGAGAATTGCGATGACAGGATCCCATCTTTGCCACGAACTTT
Source organism: Fidelibacterota bacterium 46_43 (assembly GCA_001509335.1). GTDB lineage: Bacteria > Fidelibacterota > Fidelibacteria > Fidelibacterales > Fidelibacteraceae > Fidelibacter. The sequence continues at coordinate 7,787 of LGGY01000011.1, read as the reverse complement.
TCAACAGAAGAAATCCGCCGGCAGTCATGGTTATCACCGAAAGGATGCGGAGAGAAAAGCCACCCCGGTTTAAAATTTTTCTCATCAGCCAGGCGCTCAGGATATTGATCAGGAAAAAGGCTGCCGTCAGAATAAAAACGGAGTTGGAATTCACAGCCACAGGTTCACTAAACCGTTCGGGGATATCCAGGGCCACCCGAACACCATACCCCACAAGAATCAGGCTGCTGATAAAAGTGACCAGCAATTCCTGACGGATAAACCGTGCTGTCCGGTTTGTCATGGGCAGATCCTGCCGGGCAAAGCGGTATCCCATAAACGCAACAGAAGCCGCCGCAAGGTCAGCCAGGATCAATCCGCCAGCAACCCGGACAATCAGGCTTTGCATCCGCCAGCTGGCGAAGAGAAACGATGCAGCAAAAATGACCAGTAATCCCGTTAGCCAAATGAGTTGCTGACGTAGTACCTGCATCTGGGCATGGGGTGAAGATTTCAAATCGCTCATGATAAGACCTCCTTTAATACTTCCAAAGGATATTTCACATTGCCAAAGGGCATAGAAATTTGGGCGCCCTGAAGATAGGGTTTTAAAATCCTCAGTGTTTCACGGGCTATCGCCAGGCCGGTTTCCCGGGCTTCATCCCTTGTTCGAGACCTTTTCAGCCGTTCCATAACCCAGTCAGGGACATTGGCACCGGGGACTTCATTATTCATAAACTCGGCATTCCTTACACTCACCAAAGGCCATATTCCTGCGATGACGGGGAGATTGATATGCCTGATCCGATCCATAAAGGTGAGAAAAATTTCCGGATCAAAAACAGGCTGGGTCATGATATATTCGGCCCCGGAATCCCGCTTTTCCTCAAGACGCCGGATTTCTTCCTCCGGATTGATGGCTCCCGGATTGGCTCCTACACCGATAAAAAAGCCTGTTGCTTTTTTCAGGACATTTCCGCCTAAATCGCGGCCATGATTCAGGATAGAAGCCACCCGTGTGAGACCGATGGAATCCACGTCGAAAACAGCAGATGCATCAGGGAAAGTCCCCATTTTCGGCGGATCACCGGTAATAATCAGAATATTCCGGATACCCGCAGCATAAGCACCCAGGAAATCTCCCACCATCCCCAGTAAGTTCCGGTCACGGCAGGTGAAATGCTGAATTACCTCACCGCCCGTTTCCTGCTGAATGATCAGTGAAAGATAACTGGAAGCCATCCTCGACAACGCCCTGGGTCCGTCAGGTATATTGATGGCATCTACTCCGGATTCAAAGAGGATCCGGGATTGTTCCACAGCCTTCCTGGGATCGGGACCCTGTGGGGGGACAATTTCCACGGTGGTAACAAATTCACCCCGGCTTATTTTTTCAGCCAGACGGGATTTTTTTGATGTAGGGATCAAATCCACATCTTCGTCGTGTTGGGGCGGCAAGGATGTAATCTCGATGCGTTTCCGGGGCTGTATAGACCGGAGGGCATTCCGCATGCTCCGGATAAAATCAGGTGTGGTTCCGCAACATCCTCCCACAATCCGTACCCCCACCTGGACAAATCGACGGGTGTATTCACTGAAATACTCGGGAGATGAAAAATAGATATTCCGTCCGTCCACCCGTTGGGGGAGTCCGGCATTGGGCATGGCACTCACGGGGATTGGTGAAATCCGAAAGATCCGTTCAGCCACTTCCAGCATAGTACTGGGACCCAGGCTGCAATTCACCCCTACCACATCGGCTCCGGCCCGGACAATTTCGGAGGCAAAAATTTCCGGTGTGCTTCCCAGGGATGTACGTCCCTCCTTATCCACAGTCATCTGCCCTATCAGCGGGACCTTGGGAAAGGCACTTTTGATTTCCCGGATGATTTCACAAATCATTCCCAGATCCGAAAAGGTCTCCAGGATCAAAATATCCGCACCGCCGTGAATCAGCGCTTCAGCCTGTTCATGATAAGCTTCCCGGAGTTCCCGGACAGTCAGTTTGCCCAAAGGCTCCATCCGGTCTGGCGGTGGTCCCATGGAACCGGCAACAAAGAGCTCTTCGCCGGCGATCTGCCGGGCCAGTTCAGCTCCTTTACGGTTGATTTCAACCGTCCGTTCTTCGTAACCGTATTTTTTCAAAAGAAAGCGGTTCGCCCCAAAAGTATTGGTCGTTAACGCATCCGCTCCCGCATCGGCATAATCCCGGTGAATCCCCAAAATCAAATCCGGCTTCTGGATGTTTAAAGCATCATAACACTGATTAACATAGACACCCCGTTCATATATCATCGTACCCATGGCTCCGTCAAATAAAAGTACATGATCTCTGAGGCAGGCTAAAAAATTCCGGGGTTTCTGACTTGTTTCATGTCCTTTATCCATAAAATTAATTTACACTTTTCATTTCCAAGAAAACAGACGGGATTTTACCGGCGCTGTTTAAACTTTCCATTCTGGCATGACTTATGTAGACTTGTCTTATGCCCATTCATCAGGAAATAACGCCGGAACAGATCCTTTTCGAGGATAATCACCTGCTTGTTGTCAATAAGGCACCGGGACTCCTTTCCCAGGGGGATATCAGTGGTGGCCCCAACCTGCTGGATATGGGGAAAAGCTATATTAAAGAAAAGTATGACAAACCGGGTCATGTTTTTTTGGGATTGGTTCACCGTCTGGACCGGCCTACATCGGGTGTCATGGTTTTTGCCAGGACCTCCAAGGCAGCATCCCGTCTGAGCCGGTATTTCAGGAAACACCGGATTGACAAAGTCTATCTCGCACTGGTTGAGGGAAAACCGCCGGAAGAAGGGACATATTCAGATTATATCCGACGGGATAAAATTGCAGGTTTTGTTACAGGGGATCCCCGGGATCAGTCTGCCGAACTTCATTTCCGCCGCCGGAAAACCCATGGAGATATTTCACTGATGGAAATAGACCTGTTGACCGGCCGGCATCATCAGATCCGGATTCAGTTTTCACACCGTGGGTATCCCGTTTTGGGGGACCGCCGATATGGAAGCCATCGGGACTGGCCGGGAGATGGCATCGCACTTCATGCCTGGAAGCTGACCATTCTTCATCCCGTGAGCCGGGAAAAAATGACCTTTACGGCACCTCCGCCCGACACGTGGACACCCTTTATCTGACTTCTTTAACCGCCCAGTCAAAGGCAGTCTGGAGCATGGATTGGGGCGGTGTTTTGATAAATCCTTCATCGATCATCAATTTGACCAGCTCTCTGGATTCCTTAATCCCTTTCTCCGCCCGGGCATAGGCCTCATCGTGGGAAATATCCTCCCGGGCAAGCCCTTCTTTCACTGCCTGGCAGGCCACATCGGCCGCTTCAAAGGGAAAAACACCGGCTTCATCCATGGTGGGAATAATATTGTCAGGATGGATACCTCGTTTTTCGGCAAAATCCGCCAGGGACCGGGCAGCCACAATGGCCATTTCATCGCTGATTTTCCGGGCACGGGCCATTAATGCCCCTTTGAGAATTCCCGGAAATCCCAAAGAATTATTCACCTGGTTGGGAAAATCTCCTCGCCCGGTAGCCACAATATAGGCTCCGGCCTCTTTGGCCCTGTAGGGATAAATTTCCGGAACCGGATTGGCACAGGCAAAAACAATGGGGCGGGTGGCCATGCTCTGAATCCACCGGGTTTTGATGGTATCCGGATCGGATTTGGACAAAGCAATCAAAACATCCGCCCCTTTCATGGCTTCATCCATGGTCTGAATTTTTTGAGGATTGGTGGATTCACATAGCTCCCACTTCCGGTAATACCGGCTATCCGCCCTGATATCCTCCCGGTCACGGTTGAGGGATCCGGTGGAATCAAAAATAATCATCTTTTCCGGATCACCGCCGGCTTTCTGAATAATACGGGCAATAGTGGTGTTGGAAGCTCCGGCACCAAACAACACGATTCGGACATCCCCAATGGGTTTATCCACCAGCTTCAGGGCATTGAATAAGCCAGCCAGTGTCACAGACGCCGTCCCCTGGGCATCATCATGCCACACCGGAATATCACACACTTCCCGAAGGGTATCCAAAACCTTATAACAATTGGGCTGGGATATATCCTCCAGGTTTACAGCACCGAAACCAGGCTGGAGCATTTTTACAAAATCGATGATTTTATCCGGATCGTGTTCGCCTTTTTCATTCCGGCTGTCTATGCATAGGGCATTGGCATCTACTCCTCCCAGATATTTCATAAGAAAAGCCTTCCCTTCCATCACACCCAGTCCTCCAGGAGGTGTGCAATTGCCGTCTCCCAGCACCCGGGTGGAATCACTCACCACAGCCACCAGGTTCCCCCGATTGGATAAATCATAGGATGCCAGATTGTTGTCACGAATCGTGGTGGACACCTTTGAAACACCGGGAGTATACCACACATTGAACCAGTTAAACCCAAAAACTGCAGCCTTGGGGATCGTCTGCATTTTTCCATTATAAAAGATATGAGCATCCAAGGACAACCGTTTAAGAAACAGGGTTTTCGCCTTTGCAATCTGTTCGCTGCTCAAACCTTCCGCCTCCAACATCTCATTCAAATTATCCAACGTATAATGAATCTCTTTCATCTTTTCTCTCCGTGCTTTCAGTTAAACCCGCCCCGCCTGAACCAGACGGGAAAAATGTTCAAAACTCCGGTCCCAGGTCTTCTCGGCATTATCCGGAAAAAAACATCCGGGCAATTCACGCATTTTCAAATGATAAGTGATACATTCACAGCATATTCCTTTGCGGGGACACGGTGAATAGGTGCAATTACACCGCTTCAGATTTTTCTCCTGTCTGCACTCCATGCGGCTTCCTCATGATGTATGGTTAACAGAAGAATCTATCAATCCGCAGGGGAATCTGCAAACGTTATTAGAACCCTTGAATATTATATTTTTAATATTATCTTGATTTATGTTTTTGATTTCCTCATATTACAGGTGCCCCCGGAAAAGTACAAGAGGAGTTCATCATGAAACATGTGAAAGGTTACCTGTTTTCCGTTGCACTTATTGCCCTGCTTCAGGCACTGATATGTGTAAAAAGCCTTTGGGCTGACACGCTTATCGCCTGGGATTTTGCCGGATATACCGGTGAAGAGATAACGGTGGAAGCAGAAGTGGTTCATTCTTTTTTGGCTAAGACCGATTCATCTTTCCTTATCCGCCGCGGGCCCGGGATTCGACACGCACCCAACAATGACCGGTTCAATGCCAATAACTGGACCGAAGCGGATTTGTCTTCGGCCATGGACAAGGGAGATTATTTTGAATGGGAGGTTTATCCAGTCCCGGGAAGTGTCCTCCAGCTTACATCCGTCTCTTTACAGATTGAAAGGTCTTCCACCGGTCCCTCCTGTTTTACCCTTCGAAGCAGTCTGGATGGATTCAGCGAAGATCTTGGGAGCTGGGAGATCACAACATCCTCCCAAAATATCACAGTGGATCTGAATTCTATACCTGCTACAGAATCCCGCCTGATCTTTCGTCTTTACGGATATGGAAACACCTATACGGCCGGATCTGCAGGATTTGAAGGGCCGGGAAAGGATGTGATTGTCGAAGGAACACTGAGCAGCAAAGTTCCCCTTCCGAAAAAACTCTCCATACCAGAAGCGACAGATTCTACCCTGACTTTGAGCTGGGATATTCCGGATGGAGAGCTGGGAACAGACTGGAGTGGTTTTTACCTTTTTGTCCGGCCGGACAGCTCCAATATGCTGGACCCGACACAACTGGAAAAGCAGACGATCCGGCCGAATCCTGTCCTTTCCCTTTCCAGCATTCATGAAGGCAGTTATTGTGCAGGTCACATTCAGGATTCAACAACCTGTTCCCTTATTCTTTCAGGTATTACGGAAGGCCGTTTCTATTATGTAACCGCTTATGCATACCTTGTGGAAGATTCCGATACGTCATGGTCTGTCCAGGCGCCGGAAAAATCCGTTCGATATTATCCGGTAGTTATCAATGAAATCCTTGCCGACCCGGCAACAGACATTAGCGGAGATGCCAATGGTGACGGCACACGCAGCGCTTCGGAGGATGAATTTATTGAACTGGTCAACACCTCCGTATCCGATGCAGACCTGAGCAGTTGGATAATATGTGACAGCGAGGGCATACGGCATGTTTTTCCACACGGAACAGTTATACCTGCCGGAGGTATTTTCGTGGTTTTCGGTGGAGGATCACCCAATCTACCCGATTCCGATGCACAAATATACCTGGCGACATCCGGAACCCTTTCTCTGAACAACTCCGGAGAGTCCGTCTGCTTAAGAACCCACGATTCCACATTAATTGACCAACACACCTGGGGCTCAGAAGGCAGCCAGGATCAATCGCTGGTTCGGAATCCGGCTTTGACCGGTCCTTTTGTCCTGCACACCTCTCTCTCGGGTACCGAGGCTTTTTCGCCCGGTATCATCACCAACTACGAAAATTCCCTGCCCGTTTCCCTGAGCACTTTTTCAGGTGCCGCATCTGCTTATACCGTTCATCTCTCCTGGGTTACCGAATCAGAGACAGAAAACGCCGGTTTCTCCATAACCCGTCAGTATGAAGAGGAAGAACCCCTTCTCCTGGCAAATTTTACCAGTAATCCAGAGCTGAAGGGATACGGTTCCACAACGGAACGACATGTCTATCATTTTACAGATTACCCCGTACTTGCCGGCATCTATACCTATTGGCTTATAGATCACAGCTACTCCGGTGAAGAAACAACCCACTTTCACAAACGTATCCGCATTCCGTACGGACTCACACCCCAACCTTATCCCAACCCTTTCAACGCCACATTTCATGTCCCCCTGCGTCTGCCGAACCGACAATCCGTAACCCTGACAGTGTACAATCTGACAGGCCATACAATCCTGGAAAAAGAACAGCTCCTGAATGCCGGCAATCATGATATTACCGTCAATATGGACACCTATTCTTCCGGAATCTATTTTTTACAGATTAAATCAACGGATTATCATTCAGTTCATAAAATGATTTATTTAAAGTAGACCCCTTAAAAACCGGGATAAAGGCTGGTATAGAGAAAGAAAAATAAGATCATCAGACTGATTAAGAGTAAAAAACGAATCAGGCTCTGAGCAAGCGTGACTTTGTTTATGTATGTTTTCATACTTACCTCCCTGCCTGTTTTAATGTATGAAGAACTCAGAACTTTCTCTGTGAGTCTTATCACTTTATACAGTATGATGTGGGCCTTGTTATTCAACATACTATATATTGGTGTTTTATTCAAGGTGAAAATGTCAATTTTCTACATATTTTTTTGAGATACATGGGGTTAAAAATACCGGCTTATAACGTTCACATCTATTTAAAAAGGGTAAATCTTCATAAAATGCCTTTATATCAACTACATTTTATTCCTGACAATTTAAATCATCAAATTATTTTCTGAGAAAGAAGACAATGATTATATATGCTTTATGAAAATGGAAAAATATGATTATACAGTTTAGAGGGTTGACTATGCATGATGAAACACACAAAATACGGGAGAATGAGTACAACAGCTTCCGCCCATTAATTAAATCACTGGTTCGGGCTTTGCTTTTTTCTGTGGGGATGGTTTTTATCTTTTACTTGTTTCTTAACCTAAAATAGATTGAGATCGTTCTAAAATTCCCGTCAGGACTGGCATTAATTTAATCGGCTTGTGTTTAATCGGTGATTTTGTTGATTTATCTTAACTACCCCTTTTTTAAATAGAAAAAAATCATCAAATTATCAACGCTTGGAATGAGAAAATGAAAGGA